>CAYJPS010000012.1:0-40947 GCA_964372135.1 uncultured Treponemataceae bacterium
GTTGTAATTTCATGACAAAAAACTCTATCAAGTTTTAATACCCATGTATCATCATACGGCTTTTCTACCATATGAGTTTCAAATATCTTTTGCGCTAAGGTCTTTCCCATAGTATCTCCAATATTTAATTATATTTAATTACTTTAATAATATTAAATATTGGAGAATTTGTCAAGGCTTACTTCTCTCTAGAACGCCAAATACCATCCTTAATAGAATCCTTATCTATCAGTAATTCCATACACTTCTCAATATATTTCTTTGCAACTGTGTCAGATCCTTGAATGGTTTCAAATACAGAAACAGCTTCAGTAAGGTTTCCCTTATAAAAGAGCTCTAAACCTTCTGAAAATGTCTTAATTTGTAGACTATTTTTATCATATTCGGCGTTTTTCATTGGCTCATAAACGCGAATTGCTTCATTTTTCCCAACCACCATTACACGAGCTAATTCTCTAAAATGTAAATCTGTTCCGTCTTCTACCGCTTTTTTCATTGTGCTTTCAGAGCACATAGTATAAGTTCCAAACTGCTTATTTAATCCTTCTAAACGTGCGCAGAGATTCACTGTATCTCCAATCATAGTATAGTCAAATCTATTTTTTGATCCCATGTTGCCAACAACCGCACTACCAGTATTTATACCAATTCGCATTTTTATAGGTTTTCCAACCCTTTTCTCTAATTCTGTATTTATTTCTTCTAACTTACTTTGGCACGCAACAGCGGCTTCAATAGCCCTCTTTGCATGGTCATCTTGATTTAATGGAGCATTCCAAAATGCAATAATGGCGTCTCCTTCATATTTATCAATTGTTCCACCAGACTCTAAAATAATATCACTCATTGCAGACAAATATTCATTTAAAAACTCTGTCAAAGTTTCTGGAGTCATTGTTTCGGAAATACTCGTAAATCCTTCAATATCAGAAAAGAAAATACTCAAGTCTTTTAACTCTCCTCCAAGTTTTACACTATCAGGATTTTCAATAAGTTTATCAATAACTGCAGGACTTAAATACTGTTTGAAAGTACTACTAATAAAACGCTTTTGTTTGTATTCCGTATTATAACTAACCAAAAGAGAAACAGCAAAGGAAAATACAAGTGCAAATAATGGTGCTACATACGGAATATGAAAACCTCGAACATAGCCTATTCCAGCGATTGCGGATAATAACAGAATACCCAATGGTACACAGACTATTGAAGCCTTAAACGATACTTGCTGAATTATACATGCAAAAATTGAAGCTAATAGAATCATCAAAATTGAAATTGGAATAGATAAGGGTACTATAAAGTCATTTTGTAAAAGATTATCAAGTGCAGTAATGTGCACACCTGCACCTGGATAATTCGTAGAAATTGGCGTCGCTCCAATATCAAAAAGACCTGGTGCATAAAAAGCAAAAAACACATAATTATTTTCAAAACTTTCTGCCTCTAATAATGGCTCCTGGCCTTTTTCAATAGCATAATAGCTTTCCAAAATATCCCTTGCACTATACGGAATGTAGGAATCAATGCTGTTTCTATAACGTAATAATATTTCATCATACGGAGTTCCAGGTATTGTAATACCATCATCGCCAATATATGTTTTGTTTTCGGCTACATCGTAATTTAATTCAATTCTTTCATTATCTCGACCTGTTAAGGATGCAAGAGCTAAACTTGGAACAATATTTTCGGGAAATAATTCAAAGAAAGTATATTTTCTAATAACACCGTCTGTATCAGTAGTACTCGTAATGCTACCAATAGAAGAAGCAGACTGTCTGATTTCTAAAATGGGAAAAAGTGCATTAGTACTTACCGATACCTCTTGTATGCCATTAGTTCTTTTTCCATAGTAAAATTTACTACCTTTTGTATCCACAGGCCATGTGTCAGTATTTCCGTATTGGTCAGAAAAAAAGACCGTTTGCACTACTCCACCAAAGTCTTTAGATGCTTGTGCAAAGTCCTCATCATCTGCCTCACCGTACACGGATGACTCTGTATACAAAACGTCAAAGGTAACAGAATACGCATCTCCTAAATCAAAGTAGCGTACAATGTCGCCATAGGCACTTCTAGGCCATGGCCAAGACCACCCGAGTTCATTTTGGGCCCAATCCAAACTATCTTGATCTAAGACAACAACAGTTATGTCTTCAGATGGCTTTCCACTATTTGAAAATAATCTCACTCTAAAATCATAAGACTTATTTTCTAAAAATGTAAAAATACTAGTCTGTGTATACAGTAATGTAATAAGAATTACAATAGAAAGCGAAATACAAAGAAAACGTAAAGTTCTTTTTACTATTGAGTTCATAGAAATATTCCTTATAAATTTTCTATATTTGACTGAAAACGTTGTGTTCTTTCGACAAGAATAGGAACATATTCAAAATCTTCTAAAACTTCTGTAACTTTTTTTATTCGATTTGTTGGTTTTGGGTGTGTATTGATAAATCCCCTTTTTTGATTTTCGCTATTTTTATCTAATAGAGTTAACATATTAACCATCGCTTGAGGTGAGTAGCCAGCAGTATATAATAATGATAGGGCCAAGGCATCGGCCTCATATTCTTGATTTTGTGAGTAACCAGTGTTTACTAATGTGTCAACTACCTCGTCAACTCCTTCTTCAAATACATTTGAAATACCCTTTAATGTATCGTTTCCGCTAGCAATCAAGCCAAGCTGCGCAGTTTCGCCTATCGCACTTGTAAGTCTACTTGTTTTAATTGCCTTAATACCATGCTTAAGCTGTATATGAGCAATTTCATGTGCAACTACCGCTGCAAGCGCATCTTCCGAATCTGCACACTGTAATAGCCCTCTGGTGATGAGAATATGTCCTCCAGATGTAGCAAAAGCATTTATTTCATCTGTATCTAATACACTAACATAATACCCCTTATATAAATTAGGCATTGAAGAGTTAATTATAATTGCTTGACATATTTCATTTAGATATTGATTTACACTAGTCTTCTTGTCTAAAGGATATGTTAATAATATGCTAGCTGCAACTGAGCGCCCTATGTAGTATTCTTGCTCTGGTTCAATGTTTTCAGTAGCTGTTGCAATTGCAGAAACGGCGTCTCCCGTAGCTGTTGCAATGTCGATAACATCCAATACATTCATACTTTGTAGTGCTACACATGAGGTAAATAATAATATAATTACTATGCAAAGTACAATATATAGTCGGTGTATATAATTCATTCTAAATCTCCATTTAATTTTCCATCAATTAAAAACTTGAGTAAACTTAAATCCGAGACCGTTGTACTCTCTATGGAATCAACATCTGTAAAATCAATACCAGTTTCATTTTCATAAAAATCCTCTACTTCCTGACTAAAGCCTTTTCCTGCTAATGCTAATTCATCTGTGGTTGTCGTTACAGATTTATCATTTCTTACAATTATTTTTTTACTAGTTAAACTTGTTGTTGATACCCAACCATATGTATCTAAATCATCTGCTACAGCAATAAAAGATTTATTTCCCCTACTGTCAACCACATAAACTTCTTGTCCGTAGCTTAACTCAGTTACATTTTTTGAAAAAAAACCAGGTGTTTCTTTTAATTTTAAACTCTCCACAGCAACATACTTTTTTTCAAATTCCTCCGCAAAGACAGAAAATGAAACTAGAAAAAGAGTAAGTACAATTAAAACCTTTTTCATTTTTACCTCTGAGTCTATTATATCAAATCATAATTTCTTATTCAAGTTGAAAGCTTAGTCGCAAGTAATTGTTCTAGTTTTGAAGACTCTTCTTCGCTTAACCCGTGTTGTATTGCTTCTTCTAGGCTCTCTTTAGATAGTTCAAATAAATTCATGTTGTATAATGATAATGCCTTCCTAAAGTGAACATGTGCTTGATATCTATTCAATTCTAACGACTTTTCAAAATATTCAAGCGCCTCTTTTTCTTCGTTTAATACACTGCACACAATGCCACAATAGTAATAAGATCTAAAGTTATTTGGATCATACATTATACTTTTCTCAAAATCATGCTTTGCATTTCTATAATCACTTTGAGAAAAATAAGCCATTCCCCTGTGTTTATGTATTACCGACATTATTATCTTATTTGGTTCAGGTTTCGCCTCTAAAATTTTTGTATAAATTGCAGTTGCTTTATCCAAATTTCCAACATTATGAGCTTGCAGTGCATCTAAAACCATATCATCAATTGTACCCTTTACAAAAGGTGATGTAGAAGAAAACGCATTTTTTGGAGAAAAGTTTTCACTCATAACATTATCAGCATCAATTTTGCTCATTGATAATACATCTGCTTGTTCGTAAAAATCAAAACGTCGTTGGTCTAGTTCTGCGTTTAATTTATTTTGATAGTCTCTTATTTCTTGAAAAATAATTTCAGCTAAATTAAGCGTGGCATTCATCGAGTACAATTTTCTTCGCATTGGTAAGTCAAAAGGATTAAACTCGGCTTTGTATATTAGTTCATGCTCTACCTCTGCCCAGGCATCTTGTAAAACTGTCCTAATTTGAACTTCGCACACAAGTTCTTTTGGAAAGTGACTTTCATATTCCTTTGTTATATGCTTAGAAACTATTTCATCAGGAATGTTTATTAAGATGTGTGTTGACTCATATCCAAACTCGCTAAAAGATCTATCGGCACCCTTTTTTTCTATTTCTACAACCTTATACAGATTAGTTAGTTGCCGTTCTATTATTCCTATGTCCTCTAAAAATGGGCATATAATTCTAATTCCGATCAAGTCAGTTAAAAGAAGTAAGTCCTTTGAATCATGCAAGAGACTATTTGTTTTTCTAAGTTTTCTATAATAGCTAGAAAAATCTTTTACTCTAGCTTTATAAGATGGAATTGATAGTAATTTTAACTTTGATTTTATATCGCTTTCAAGCGCAAAAAGAAGGGTTTCAAGATGTGGTTTATGTTCCTCATGTACAGCTCGAAGCATTTCCTTTGATTTTAATGTTTCGTTTTTTTTTGTTGCCATACAATAGTATATCATGCTATTTAGAAACACGCAACAAAAAAAATACCTTCACCAAATGTGAAGGTATTTCTCAGAGAATAAAATTAATTATTCTGCTTGTGCGTTTCCTGTTACTTCTGAAGAGAAAGCTTCTTCACGAGCTAAGTTGCTTTCTTCGATGAAGCGATTAACTTGAACGTTACCAAAACGACTTACTTCAAGAGCTTGTCTTCTGTCTTCTTGTTCTGTGATAATGCCCCATAGGTCTTCATCAAGAATGTCACGTTCAGTTTGAGCTACAGCTCTATCATAGATAACATCAACTTGCTTGAAGTAACCGATGAAGTTTCCACCTTCGTGAGAACCATCTCTAGTTACTAAAAGACCTTCGAATTTTACAAAAGGTAATCCTCTTGGATATACAGGATATACTCTAATTTCACGGTTTCTAATATCTGTTACATAGTCTGGGTTATTCCAAATGAGGTTTTTCCAACCATCAAAGTTTAATGTACCCATGTAATATCTTCTTTCAACGCCGTCATTGTCACTTAAAAGAACGTATACAGCATGTGGATATTGATTACCTAAAGTTGTTAAAGAAATTGATTTAATTGTTCCAACATTATCAAGAACACCATAACCTACAGTGTCATCAGCTAATTTTCTGAAACGATATACTCCAGGTTGTTCTGTACCTTGTACTTTTTGTCCGTTTTCATCGATGTCAGCCATTGGTTCAAAAGCTGGAATTTCAAATGCAGGTTCAATTCTTGCATTAGCATTTACTGGTGCAGTTGGGAAAAGAACTCTAACACCCATTACGTTTAATCCTTCATAAGGACCAGCAACGTTTGGTGCAGGCTTAACAACTGAGTTTCTCATATTAGTTGTTGTCTGAGCTGAAGCGTTCAAATGAACTTCCCAGTCAGGTAAAGCGAGAGACGATCTCATTAATGCTTTTTGTGTATCATCAAAATTGATTGATGAAATGTCAGAAAAATCCATAGCTGTTCTTGAGTGAACGGTAGGATTTCCATCTTCACCGGCTACAATATCCGGCTCGAGGTTTGCAAAGTCTATAAGAGTTGCTTTTTCACCGAAGGTGAAGCTCCCTGCAACTAGAAGTAAGACTAGCACGAAAAATAAATACTTCTTCATTTCAAACTCCTTTTTATTGGTAGTAAATAATTCGTTGATATCCATATGTTATAGGTTACACTCATTGCAACATTTTGTCAATGGTTTTTTTATAAAAAGACCACTTTTTTTGTTACTTTTCCGTAACCAAATTTCCCATTATGAATACTTTTATAGTATCGACATACTTGTAGTTTTTGAGTACATTTTTTTTCAATAATTCGCACGCATTTATCGTTTCTGATGAAGAATTACTTGCAAATAGTGCTTTTTCATTCAAGTTAATATATAAAGTACTATCTTCTGATAAAAAACAAGACAATGTTCTCGTTCCCAAAGCAAATAATGGCTTATATCTATTTGATAATGGACCCAACAATAACTCATCTACAAAATATTGAATATCACCTTGCACAGAATCTGAAGGTATATATCGGTACTCAGCGTAAAGAGAATTACTATCCATTGACTCAAATAAAAATGTAGCTTTTTTTCCTGGAGAGCCAAGTATATAAAAAAGAATGGATATGAAAAGTGCAATAATTGCAATGAGTGCTATTTTTTGTTTTACTGTTTTAGTAATAAAATTTTTATAAAAAACCATCTTAACCCTTTTATCTTGCTAACCCTGTAAAACCTCTTGACTGTTCAAAGTGAGTTACAAAGGCTGTAATACCATTATATATGCCAACTGCTGTTTTGTTCAAGTACTCTTTATCATAAAGTAATGCCGCTTCACCAGCATTTGAAATAAAACCTAACTCAACTAGAACACTTGGCATCTTTGCATTTCGTACAACAAACCACTCTTCTTCTTTTAATCCTCTAGAAGGACTTAAGTGACCAATTTGTGCTTCCATGCCATCGTGTATATAATCTGCAATCAAAATACTTTCGGTTGTAAATTCCTCTTCAAGCATAGAATTAATGATTGTTGCTACTTCCCCTTCTACATCTTGGGCATCATCTTCATTTATTAATGTCCGTCTATAACCCGGACTCAAGTACCAAACTTCAAAACCTGTCGCACTTTTATTTAAAGCTGAATTTACATGAATAGAAATGTTGAGTATAGCCTCATGCTCATCAAGTTTAACTTCATTTGCAATGTCAGTTCTTTCTTCAAGAGTTAAAAATATATCGTCGTCTCGTGTAAGAATAATATTTTTATTTGAATATAGTTTAGATAATTGAGCGTGTAAAGTTTGTGCAACATAGAGAGCAATGTCTTTTTCATATTGAGTAATAGCCGAACCATTAATAGTATGAGTTGCTACAGCTCCTGGATCTTTACCGCCATGACCTGCGTCAATAATAATAGCTCCAATTCTAAAGTTAACCTCAGGTGGTAGTTCACTGAATAGTTCCGTTGCAGTTGACAGAAAGTTCTCATTTGCATATACCGTTCCATTGTAGTTAATTGGCATAGAAACAATGTCTGTTTTTGTATAATCAAAAATTACGAGAGGGCTACCTACTGAGAAATTTAAAAAGTGTCCGTTTTTTTCAAACATTCCACTTGAGCTCATACTATCCCAATATAAATTTGAATCTGTTCTTAAAGCAATATCTTGCAAAGACATGTACCCTTTTGGAATTTGAGCCTGTGCATTTGAAACGAGAAATAATGTTATGAGTATAAATATTGTTTTAAACTTCATCTCCCACTACCTTACCATATTTCTATAAAAAATAAAAGAGGGCTCCTTGTAATCCACCACGAACTACACAATGCCAAAAATTGGGAAAAAGCTCGTTAGTAAAGTCACTTTGAATTTTTTCTTTATTCTCTTTTATATATTCATTAACTATATTGATTGTATCTTGCAAACTTCGACCATTCCAATCAAGTAAATCAGCATGCTCGTGTAAGCATTCAGGCAATGACAATTCTGCATTGATAGCTTGCTTAGGCATCGTAGTAATTATACTATAACATTCTATAGGTAAAGTATATGCAGATGGAGGAAAGTCTGTATCTAAAGGCATATTTAAAAAGCTAATCGTATTCTTGTCATTTTTTGTTAGACGCATAAAAGTGTTTCTTATAAAGCTCTGAGCGTGCATTTCAGCCTCTTTTCGAGTACTTTTGCAACAAATTACATTGCCACCTTTTTGCACGTTATTTTCTGGAAATACGGCAGTAGCACCTTCTAAAAGCCTTGGAAAGACATTCTGAAGATTGACTTTGCTTGCTAGTGTTACCGTATCAACAGTGCCTGGAATAGAAAGCCACGCTCTTTCAACACAGTGTTGTTCACAGGGATAGTCATATACAAAGTTAAAATCTTCAAAATTTGAAAATAGTACTGTTCTCTTTGTTTGTAGTTCTTTAGGAGGAATATTTAAAGCTATGCATAGTGCTTGCTTAGTAAGGTTTAATTTTGAAGCATACGGAAATGTCCAACCAGACATATAGCCGCCAGAAAGTCTAGCCGCAATTTCACCAACCATCGGACCATTCTTTGTATATTTGATATCTGCCTTTGCAGCACCATGTGTTAAACCAAGCGCATTAATTCCTTTTACGAATGTTTTTATTAGTTCATTATATTTTTTAGAATCAATATCTGTTGGAATAGAATGCCCCATTTCTATGAAATATGGTGGAAAAAATATATGCCTATCTGCAAAGCCTGTAATAGTTACTTCGTTGTTAAAAACAAGGGCATCAATAGAAAACTCAGGTCCTTCCATGTATTCTTCTAGAATAGCCCTACTACTCTTTGAATATTGGATTGCAGTACGTACGGCCTCATCTAGTTCATCTTTTGTTCTCACAAGCCTACACCCACGACCACCCATGTTATCACAGGGCTTTACAACAATTGGATATGTAGTTGAAGCAACAAAGGTATTTATAGTATCAGAAGATGTATCTTTTGCTATCTCTAAAAACTTCGGTGATGGAACCCCTGCTTTTTCAAAACAGGAACGCATAATTATTTTATCACTTGCATTAATCGATGCTTGAACTGTATGCGCAGGAAGCTGTAATGCACTTGCAACTGATGACACAGCAAATGAAAAGTCAGTGCCTGCAGTAAACACCGCAGAAAAAGACTGCACATTGTGTAGTTCTTTTGCCCTTTGTACTAAGTCTTCTGTTCGTATTAAATCTATAACTTCGAAAACTTCACACATATCCTTGCAGTATGCATCTGGGTTTCCATCAAATACAGTCACAGAAAAGCCAAGTTCATGTGCTGATTTTATTGCAGGTTCTTGCATAAGGCCTGCGCCTAATATGAGTATGTGGTTCATTTTAATTCCTTATATTTTACACAATATATTTCAAAAGTATCGCCTAAATTAAACATTTCTGCAAGTTTAAAAATAACTGCTAGATGTAATTTTTGCAAAATTTTAGGGTAGCGTTGCCAATGAATACCCGTTGATTCAAAATGTCGTACAGTAAAACCATATTTTTTTAGTATCTTTTTTGCTACTTTATAATCCCAAATGCTAAAGTGATCATACGGGCTTTGCTTAAAAAAGTCTTTTTGATTGTTTCTTCTGCTAATGCCCAAGGCATTCGGTGTTGAAAAGGCAAAAACACCTCCAGGAACAAGTAACGAGTTTACTTTTTTTAAGACTTCATCCAAATTTTGAAAATGCTCGATAACATACCACATGGTAACTACCCTAAATTTTCCATTTTTTGGTGCAAATTTGCCAAAAGATTCTTTAACAGAGATGTTTGGAAAACTGGCAACAGCCGCTGTATGTGAAAGAGTGTTTACGACATAATCTACTGCATCTTTTGAAATATCTGTTCCATACGGCTTAAATGAAATCATTTTTACCGCTTCTAAAAACGGACCATACGCACAGCCTATATCAAGCACTGTATCTTCAACATTTTTGTATGAATATTTTAAAATTCTGCGGATTCTTTCCATACGCAAAAAACCGCTTAGTTTTATCATGTCAAAATCTTCTAAATAGGTTTTACCGTACTGATTTTTGTACTCATCAAAGAAATAATCTTTTGAATATTCTTTTTCTTCTTGTGCACAAAAAGAGATATATATCATCGTACAGGTAGCACACTTTCGAATAGTTTTTACAGGGTCTCTTGAAATAACCGGGTTCACTGCATTCGCATCTTGACAAACAGGACAAAGGTGCGATGAGGATTGCAAAAGACCCATAATCGTAGAATCAAGTGTCGACTTTTTTTCACTATTCAAAAGGGAGCTAAGTTTTTTTGGTGCTATTTTTCTCGCTTCGAATATCCATTGTTGTAGTTTTTGAGGTGTGCAGTCTTTTTTTTCAAGGCAAACAAGATCATATTTTCTAGATAGTTTTCTGTGTATTGAACTTGTAGCAACCGTTACAACGTAGCAACCTGCAGTAATAGCCTCGAATGCAGTAAAGCCAAAATGAGTAATAACAAGATCATATTCCCCGATGCAGTCGCTTAAATTAGGTATTGCACTTATATGGGTTGAGTCAATTTGTATGTTATTGGAGAAAATGGACATGAGAGAGTGATAAATTGTTTCTGAAAATTTTGCAGGATCTTCACCTCCAATACTTACAAGAATTTTTTTTATTTCGCCTACTTTTCTCTTTTGCGCACGAGGAAGTTCTAAGAGTTCTGGCATAAAAGCATTAATGTTTTTTTTAGGAATTAAAGAAGGTATACTATTTAGAGCGTAATCGATGTACTTAGAACAATCTCCACCTTCATCTAATGCAATTAGAGGTGCTAAGCCATACAACTTTTTTGCAATGCTTTTATCGAATTCAAACGCATCAATAAGGATACAGGAGAACTCACCTTTATGTGGAATGTCTTTACAAATCAAAGATTGATTACACTTATTCTGTTTAAATGCCTCGTCTAGCAATGTAGCGCATTCAGCTGAAACTTCATTACCAATAAAAATACTTGTGTGTGTGTTATAGTTTTGCTTTAAAGCAGTTGATAGTTTTAGTATTCTTCTAAGGTGACCCGTACCTCGCCCTTCTTGTACTGTTGGTACTAAGAGAATGGATGTTTGAGAAGAAAGCTCTTTTAATGACAAAAGTATATTTTCTGCTGAGTAAGGAGAGGTACAAGCCTTTTCTTGTAAAAAGTCATGAACTCTTTGCGCAAATCTATAATCAGAAGTAGTATCGACTGTAGTTCTAAAGCGAATGCCATCTGCATCTAGATACCATTTTTTTGGTGCACTTTTAAAAACTACATTGAAGTTTTCAGGGTGATTATATAATGCAGGCCCAACATGTTCATGGTCATACAAATCATTAGTAAGTGTTTTTGCTCGTAAAAGTGACACTGCCGAAAATATCTCAATGCCACTTCCGTGCGGAAGACCAGTAAATGCAAAGTAATCACACTTAGTTTTTGTAAATTCATCGATGCTTGCTTGAGCTGCCTCATAAAACAAAAAAGGATTATCTGCTGTAGCCCTGATAATTACATTTGCACCAGTTTTTTCGGCTAAAAGACAATATCTTTCTAAAACATCGTCTTTTGGACCCATAAAACACTGCCAGCCTTCTTCGGTGCAAATTTGAGAAAGTACAGGATGTGAATCTTCATCGCATGCTAACCAGTATTCATCTACATGAACTTTTTTTAAAGCACGTAGTGTCCATCTGACAAGCTCAATTGAGCCAAGGGGTAGTAAAGCTTTATTCGGTAAACGAGTTGAGTCGAGGCGGCATTGAACTGCAATTATTGTCATTTAGAATCAACTGCCTTATTATCATCAAATAGTACATGCCATGTTTTGACTAAATTTGCAATGTCAACTTTGAATCGGTATTTGTTTATAGCAACCCACTTACGTGCATCCTTGAAAGTTTTTAATGCTTCAAATGGATTACCAGGAAAATTTCTTCTAAAAGAAAAGTATCGGGAAATAGGTATATATGAATAATCGTATTTGAACGTTGGTGCACAATTTTTAAGAAAAAAACGTAATTGCGTAAAGTCGGCTGTAGTATCTTCTAGAGGACTTTCATCTTCATACTTTAGTTTTAATTGAGTTGATATTTTAATTTTTTCGCCCCATAGCCACGCCCTAAGTGAAAAATCTAAATTTTGCCAATATGAATTGGTAATTGTATAATCAAATCCGCCTAGCTGCATAAATTTTTGCCTATTGTACAAACCCATAAAATCAAAAGGATACACTGTATGTTCTTTGTCTTTTACAGGAATACTTGGAAAAGCTGAGAATACTGACTTTTCAATTGATGGAGTCATTTTTACTGGTAGCGTCTGTAGTGAAGAAGACTGCAATAGAGGTGCCATGCATAGAATGTCTTCGCTTATAAGTTTTTCATATACAATATTTGAAATCATACTTTGCGTTATATGTACATCATTCCAAATAACTAAAACAAAATCAGAGCTACTTTCTGTAATGCCAATATTAAGCATTTCACCAGTACTCAAGTATTCATGTGGTACAACAAATTTAACTTGTGGATGTCGATGGGCAAAATCTTCTAAGTTATAGCTTAAGCTAGATGATTCAACTGAAATAATTTCCGAAAAACCTATTTTTAATAAGCTTGCAATATTTTGTTGCCTATAGTGGTTACTACCTCTATTAAGTAAAACAAGTGAACAAGGGATTCTTGCTTCAGTATGCATCCCAGTGTTAATTATATTTTTTCCACCAAGAACAGTCCTTTGAATTTGCCTTTCGTTAAAAATTAAAGGTATAGTATTCATCACTCTCTCCACATTGTCCTGTGTATATGCCTTCTAGCTGGTTTGCTAAATTTTTTTCGCCTCTAGCCCAAATTGTAGAAAGGTCTTCTTCAAAGGCATTTCCAAGAATTGCGCTATTTTTATCATCGGAAAAAGCTGCAGCCTTACAACGCACGACAGTTCCATCATGCAATATGTTCATATCGCGTTTAATGTGCCAACAAGCATAGCGCTTTGCAGGAGATAAATCTGCGCTTCGCATATCATCTAAAAGACCTGAAAGTGGGTCAAATTTTTGTATAATAAGTTCATCGTTACCTTCTTGAACCCATTTTCTAAAAAAACCTTCCAATTGGTCTTCATTACATTTCATGCGTACCATTTGGGGATACACAGCATGAGGGAACAATTCTTTAAGCAACAACACGGATGATACGGCTTTTTCAAAAGACTCATCAGCGGTATTGTTTAAATGAACTTTGTTGTACATTGCACTATCATTTGCATCAATTCGTATTATCCAATTAAGAGCCCTTTGCCCATTTACTAAAATTGGATTACCACTTACTAATTCACATATTGATTCTGCTAAGTCTTTCGTAAGATTTAATCCATCTGTTTCTATGAGTAATCCTATATTCTTTGTTGACAATACAACTTTAACAAATTGTAAAAAATCTTTATGATAAAGAGGGTCTCCGAGTAACGATAAGCTAATAATAGCATCGTCTGAAAAAGCAGATATTTTTTTTACCAAGCTTTCAAAACATGTTATATCCATTTCATAATCGCCTAGAGATGGTTCATACACTGTTGCTAACTTTGCTGATGAATAAGTTTGTATCGCATAAAATGCTGGTAAGGTTCGTTGCACTGAGGCGGACTTTTCTGCACAAAATGAAAGTGCATTTGCGTCTAAAATATCTTGCTCTGCTATATCAAATAAACGCTCACAGGCAAGTGTGTTTCTTTTACTTGAACAACAAAGTTGTAAACGTAAATATCTCCAATCATGGTCAGCAATATATGTTTCAATTTCAAATGAATTTATATCTGTTTTTATAACTGAAAAAATAGAATCGCGTTCTATTGTTGCATCTTCAAAACCTTTAGTTTTTGCTATATTCAAAAGTAGTTTGATGGTTCCTGCATGTATCAGTTCAGGCGATAAACCATAAGGAAAACCATCGGCAAAAGTATACTCTGCTCTGTATTTTTCATGATACTCAATAAGCTTTTCTGTTAAATCTTTATTTAAGAAGGGACAATCTGCCCATGCAAAAACTGCATAATCAGCTGAATTTTCGCTTAAAACAGTATCTATCTTCTCTATGAGTAAAGGAAGATTAGTTTTACCGTTTACAGATACGTCATCTCCATAAATAACGCAATGGCCAGAATTAAAGCTATCTGCCCACGTTATGGCTCTATCTGTTGATGAGATATTATTAAAAATTTTTTCATGCGCAAAGCCGTCTTTTGACGGACTATATAAGACTACCATTTTTTTCATACTATCATAATATCGGACATTATTTCAACTATCTTGACGCAATAGTATTAGTGATATAAAATACGTTATGAAAAATAATCTAGAATATATTTGCGCCCATTTGGGTGAAGATGAAAAAATCTTAGGCGCAGTTACACCACCCGTTTTTATGAACTCACTTTTTGTCTTTGACACCATTGAAGACCATTTGAACTTCGATACAAATCAAAAAAACAATTACATGTATACTCGATGTTCTAATCCAACAGTAGATTTAGTAGAAAAAAAACTTGCAGCCATTGAAGGAGCTGAATCTTGCGCATGCTTTGCTTCTGGAATGGCGGCCATTACAACATCGATTCTTCATTTTATGAAAGCTGGAGATCATATCATTACAATTAAAAATGTATATGGCCCGACTCGAACATTTATTACAGATAAACTTACTTCTTTAGGTATGGAACATGATTTTATTAATGATAATGATACTGATGGAATAATATCTGCAATTAAACCAAATACTAGTGTCATATACCTTGAAAGCCCCTCTTCACTCATACTAGAAATGCAAGACTTAAAAAAAATTGTAACAGTGGCGAAAGAAAAAGGGATAGCAACAATCATTGACAATACGTGGTCTGCTGGGGTATATCAAAATCCTTTTAAAATAGGAATAGATGTAAGCGTTCATACATTGTCAAAATATTACGGGGGTCATTCCGACGTTGTTGGTGGATGCGTGACAGGCTCGAGTGAATTTATTAAAGCATTAAAAACAAATGGCAGAGAACTTTTTGGCGGTATCCTTGGTAATTTTGAAGCATGGCAAGTGCTTAGAAGCATAAGAACTTTTCCATTGAGACTAGAAAAATCTTCAAACAACGCTCAAAAAGTTGCTGAATATCTTGAAACAAAAAAAGAAGTCGTACGCTTAAACTATCCTGGTGTACAATCATATCCTCAATATGAACTTGCACAAAAACAGCTTTCGGGAAGCTGTGGCCTTATGAGTTTTGAGCTTAATGCAAGCCTTGAAAAAACGGTTAAGTTTTGTAATTCACTTAGTCTTTTTCAAAAAGGTGTTTCTTGGGGTGGTTTTGAAAGTCTCGTTATTATGCCTTGCTATAAGCTCACCGATGAAGAAGCCAAGGACCGACATAGTTCTAGAAATTTAGTTCGCTTATATTGCGGCTTAGAAAATGCAGATGATATGATACAAGACTTGGAAAGCGCCTTTGGGATTCTTTAATTGCGTGTGAACACATAGGTTCACACGTGCTAGTGGCTAAATTAACTTTGTGATTTCGTAAAGTATAACACTTGCAGCTTGGGCGACATTAAGACTCTCTATCCCCTCACCTGCAGTGCCAGGTATTTTTACTAACACATCACAGGATTTTTTTACCGCTTCACTTATACCATGTTCTTCGTTCCCTAATATGATGGCGCATGGCAAAGAATCAAATTCTTTTTTCTTTAGAACATTGTGTACGTTTTGTAATACATTGTCAGTTCGTACATCCGTACCAACGCTTACAAAGACACCCTTTAAGTCTCCCAACAACCTATTAATTGATTCTGCTTTATACATACGAACAAAATCCATACCACCTTTAGCTATACGGTACGTAGATGTTGTAACACTACTTTGTGCATCATCACTTGAAATAACAATTGTTTTTATGCCAAAAAAAGCTGCAGATCTAACAATAGCACCAAGATTATTTGCGTTCGAAATTCTATCAAGGACTAACAAAGTGTTCTTTTCTTGTGAAAGTTTTTCAATAAGTGGAAAGGTTACATCTTTTATAATTGGCTTAGAAATCATTGCAACAGCACCTTCATGATGAGTTGATCCAGATAGCTTTTCTAAATCAATGCTGTCAACCATATTGTATGGTTTTTTTTGTTCTGAAAGATACTTACAAAGACTTGAAAAATTTCCCTTTCTTTGTTCAGTAAAATAAAATCTTGTAATTTGTTGAGGGTTATGTCTAGCAAGTGAAAGTACTGATTCTAATCCGCATACTGCAAGTTCGTTAAATTGTTTATTTTTCATGTATGATATTAGTATACTATTTTTATTCCATTTACACAATGCTATAATATTGGCAAGCTTGGACAATAGTTTGTAACTTTTATGCAATTGTATTGTTTAATTGATAAAGCATCTCTCTTGGTCCGAAGGCCTTAGGCTTTTTGTCTCTTAATGATAATATGCTACAGTAGAGAGATGATTTTTTGTGCGTCTTCAATACTTTCATATACTTGGTTTGAAACCATTGAAAATAAGGCTGCTCCGTAGGATGCTTCTTCAGAGTGCTCAGGCACTTTTAATGGCATACAAAATTGCTTAGAAACAATACTTTGCAAAAGCTCATTTTTTCTTAAAGCATTTCCAGACGCAATTAAAACCGACTTTGGTTCTTTATCATACATTTCAAGCAACTCATTCGAAATACCTTCCAGTATTCCCATCGCTAGGTTTTCTGGAGTAAAATTTTCAACACCAATGTTTGAAATGCCGGCGCGATCTTGTGGGTTTTTTCTTGTTCCAGAAAAAGTATTCTTAACAACGAGCTTTTCTTTTGAACTATCTATATTTTTTGCCATCAAATCGATAATATCGTACATATTTGGAATTGCGCATGAAAAATAATCTGCGACACTCTTTAAGAAGTTTGAGAATAGTGCAATAGATCTTCCACCACACAATGTTGCCCCAACATACAAAAAAGACTTATTATCAAAGGGACGAACTTCAAGAGTTTCGCTTTCTCGATATTCATTTAGTAAGTATGACACTTGTCCGCTGGTACCTATATTTACAAGGAGGCTGTTATTCCCATCCGATACAGAACCCATAAAACTCGCTTGGTTATCACCAATAGCAACAGAGATCTTTGAGTTTGGATAATTCATATATGAGGATGTTACTTCAGGCAAGAGTGTGGTATCGATACCAATTTTTTTTATAACTTCGATATCAAAACAATGGTTTTTTACATCAAATAAACCAAGACTTGCAGCATTTGTACTATGCATAATTGGCTCTCTTGCATGTGCCAATTTCATTGCAATGTAATCACCGATAGTGCATACCTTAAAAGCGTTTCTACATGGACTGTCACTAGTGTTAGAAGAATTTGTCATAGCAAAATGTGTTACAAGCCCATACCCACTTGCTAACGTATAGCCTGTTACTGAAGACATATACTCAGTATAGGTTTTACCGTCCTTATACAACTGGTTTCCAGATTCGTCTTGCCATGTATACAAATTGCTAATCGCATTTCCATTTGAATCAATGTAGAGAATACCGTGCATTTGGCATGTTATACCAACATAATCTGCATGCGCATATTCTGAATAAACCTCTAAAACTTTTGAAAGAATGATACTAACATCTTGTACAAACATATTCCCATTTTCTTCTACAAAGCTTTCACTTTGGAGTGTTTTAAAATCAAGTATGCTTCCGTTTTCGCTATCAACTAAAACCGATGAAATAGTTGTAGTCCCAATATCTATACCAAGTACTTTCATTACTACATTCTCGTTGACTCTAAATCAAGTCTTGCTATAATATCTTCTTGAATTGCAGATGACAAATCAAGAAAGTTTACAAATGTACCATGAATTCGCATAATATATATACCATTAGGGGCATATTTTTTTGGGTTTGCAAGAACTTTACGTAAAATTTCAGGTGTTGTAACATTTACATATAAATAAAATGGACTTGTAGATTTATTTTCTTTGTTAAAAAATAGAGGATTTACAACAAAGTCTTTAAACTGTGTTCCTTTTTCTTCGTATGTTTTTGAAGAGAAAAATTTTGGATCTACGCCAAAGTGGGATGCATAACCACCAGGCATTTTATCAAAGGGTAACTTCATATTAGATAAGATTCTGAATCCTAAACCAGTGCTCGCATCACCAAATAATGGGTCAATGCCATAATTTAGCATTTCACGTGCTTTTCGACCATCAGGAGTAGCTCCAACTAAATAGCCATATAGTAAGTGTGTAGAAGGAGTAGCATAGTCTGGTCTAAAAGCATTTCCAAGATAATTCTTTTTACTCATAAGAATATCAGAAATACTATTAGCAACACTTACCGCTTCTGTATCGGCTGTGTTGTCGTTGTTTCCATACTTTGGTGCAGCCTTTAATACATCAAGTAACCTATCATATCCAACATAGTTAGCTTTTAGTGCTGGAATAAGCTCTTGAATATATGTATCATCGCCTTTTAAAAGTGTATCTATGGCTACAAACGAATCGGATACTACTGAAAGACCGTGTATTAGACAGCCACTACCATTGTATTTTGTCCCTTGATTTTTGGTATCTCTCATATCATAGCCATAATCAATCCCACCCATTAAGCTACTTAAAAATGGTACTGGTAACAAAGAAATAGCATTTGAAGCACCATTAGCTGCTTGCACCATTTTATCAATAAAGAACTCAACATTTTGATAGAAAAGCTTTCGTATATTCTTTAGAAGAGCTATAGGATCATCTTCTTTTGTAAGGGTGTCAATCTGTGTTCCAGATATTAGAGACTCGCCGTTTGTAAGGGTAAGTTCTAAAATCTTTGCCAGGTTTAGCCAGCTATTTGTTGTGTTCCCATTGTCTTTTCCCATAATGAGCGGCTCTTGACAACCTGCAACAGCGTAATCTTCTAAGTCATTTTGTTCAACCCCAGCTTTTGAAAGCACTGTAAACATCGATTCATCATTAAAAAGAGATGGCGTTAAAGCCCCTGGAGTAAAGAAAAATCTACCTAACGCTTCATGTAATGTAGTTGGAGTATCCTTATGCATTTTTACGGATAAAATTGGTTGTGGTAAGTTCATATCATAATAAGCGTCTAGTAAAGCATATGTTGTATCATTTGATAAATCTTCGCCTTTGCTTGACTTTCCACCAACAATTAAATTTTGTGAAATAGCCCAGCTTCTGTCACCAACATTGTAAAATACTAAAAGGTGTTTAAATAAGCTCGCCGCAGTTTTTCTATCCATATCCTTTCTATAAGGTTCAAAAATTCTATCTGCATTTCCAACAGAAAATGCAAATGGATTTGGAGATTGCTCTATACACATTACTTGCCATAGCAACATAAAGCATTGTATTGCTTCAAAAAGATTTTCGGCTCCGTGTAGAGGAACCTTGTCTAAGACTGACGCTAAGTATTGCAATTGCGCAGCACGCTCTTGACTTTCAAGAGTAGCATTTTTAAGTGCAATTTCTTTATATCTATTTGCTAAAATTAAAGCTGCTTGCAGTGAAGTCTTAAATGCTTCTAAGTTCTCTGTTTTTTCAGCATTCTTTTCACTTGCTAATTTCAAATCTATTTCTGAAATTAAACCTGAAATACCCTTTTGTAAAACAGGTCGAAAATCTGCAATTGTATGTCCAGTTACTTGCTCAACGAAAAAAGCGACCTCCTTAGTATACGGTGTAACGCTTTCTTGTGCTTTATTTAATTCTTTTACATATTCACTATGTTTTGCATATTCGCGCAACTGTTCAATTTCCTCTGCCGTAATCTCATCACTTGGTGTAATATCATCAAAAATAGCAGTAGGATCACAATAACCTGAAAAGGTTTCTACCATAAATGAAGGATTTATAAGTGCATAACTTCGTGCAAATGAATCACTTTGAGTACCTGCAAAAATTGCATGTTTACTAATACTAAGAGGAAGTTGTTCACATACATCACATAGCGTCTTTGCCGCCTTCATTTCCTTTTGTTCATTTTCATATTTTTTATCACATTCTTTTTGAATGCGTTTAATATAGAACCAGCCATCTAGGCGCATTTTTGAACGTTCTTCTTTAAATAGATCTACTGCCATATGTGAAATTTTTTCATGGTTATAATTGTAATTCATAATTTTTCCTTATTAATATTGTTATGTATGCAAAACGGTAAAACCGCTCTCTTTAAATCGATGTAAAAACTTATTGTATACTTGTTCTGTAATGTGGCCATCTTTCATAGTGTACTCATAACCACACATTGCCCATTTTTCTTTCCCATATTCATGATAGCGCAAAAGTTCAACATGCAAATTTTCCTTTTTTAATGGATCTAAAATATGTATAAATCCATCAACATTGTCTGTATTCACTCCGTTGATAAGAGGTATTCTTAGCAATATTTGTCTTCCTGATGCAACAATACTTTTTAGGTTTTCTAAAATCGGCTTCAATGAAATGCCTGTAAAATATGTATGAGAACTGTCATCATAATGCTTTAAATCCATCATAAGATAATCAACAAATGGTAGTAAATCTTGCAGCACAGGAAGCGATCCATTAGTTTCTATTGCTGTGTTTATGCCCTCTTTTTTTAATTTTTTTACTATATTCAAAACTTCAGTGCTTTGTAAGAGAACTTCACCCCCAGTAAATGTTACCCCACCACCATTAAAAAACATCATCTTTGAATTCAAAATATCTTCTATGACATCATTTTCAGACATTGAAATTGCCTTAGTATATATTTTTGAATTCTTCTCTTTTAGGCAATCAAAATCGCTGCAAGTTTTACATACACTCCTCTCTATTTTGCCATCTACAATTGCCCCATTTGCGCAGTATATATCTGGTATTGCTTCATTAGAAACAATAATGGGAGCGTTTATTTTCATTCCTTCTGGATTTGAACACCACTTACAGCGCATATTGCACCCTTGTAAATGATATACTAGCCTGTTACCAGGACCATCTTGAGAAAAATTAAATCCACGCTCGAAAATTATCAAATTCTTTTTCACCCTTTTGCTAATTTCGCTCACAGTATACTATGTGAACATAAAAAAAACAATAAGAAAAATGTACAATTAGTAAACTCTATGCAAATACTTAGAGTAATTCTTTTATAAAATCTAGAGCATCACCTTTAAAACTTTCAGGATTCTCCTTTTGCTGTTGCTTAAAATACTCACTATGCGTCGCCCCAGCGAGCTTTAAAACCTTTTCTCCATGTGTATATATTTTATCAAGGGGACGTAATCCCTTGCAGTCTTCAATGTTTGGGTCTGCCTTAAACAGTAAAAGTAATTTGATTTTATCTAAATCATTTTCAACTGATGCCAAATACAAAGCAGTAGCGCCTTCTTTATCTTGTATGTTTGGATTTGCTCCCGTTTCTAAAAGCATACGTATAGCACTTGAATCTTTTGCATACATTAATGCAGTTTTTCCAAAACAATCTGTATCATCAATATGAGCACCTGCACCAAGTAGCGCTTTTATATAGCGAGAACCTGATTGTTTATTGTAAGCATCAGAAACGCAAAACATCAATAAAGTTTTACCATCAGAATGTCGTCCATTAACATCGAAACCTACTTCAAGTAAGTACGTAAAAATATCAAGCTTATCAAAGAACAGTATATGTTCTAAAACTGACCATGCATTGCTCGGTTTAATATCACAACGAGATCCACTTTCAATCAAGAGTTTTGCAGCTTCGACAGATTCTACATGCTTCAGAGGATGTGAAGAAGATGCATTGTCACCATTAGGATTTGCACCTTTCTTAAGTAAAAGTCTCATAGCATCAATATCATTTTTTGCTGCAGCAACATTAAATGCAGAAGTATAATGCTCATTGCAATAATCAATACTTGGATTATGCTCAAGAATACATTCGAATATTTTTCTATTTTCACATTGTATTGCAAGCGCAAGAGCAACCCGTCCCATGCCTTTTTGTAAAATAGTTGAATGCGTAGAGAGAATATTTTTTACCCTTTGCTCATCATTGGTATAAATTGCAAAACACAGGATAAAGTCAAGGTCAGACTCATTATCTTTGAACATTGCTCCATGCTTTATTAAACTTTCTATGTTATAAAAAGAATTATGATAAAAAATATAATGAAGAGCAGTCCAACCTTTATTACATGTTTCATGAACATTTGTTCCACCACGTATTACCATATCATCATATGGCTGAATCGTGTAGTTTTGATCTACAAGATGAATTAAAGCTGTTTTACCTTCACTGTCTTTTGCGTTAAAATCCGCCCCATTATCATAAAGTAGTCGAATAAAGTCATCATTACACCCATTAACGGCATAAAATAACGCAGTGTAACTTGTATTATCACGTATTTCTGTATCTGCACCGAACTTTAATAAAATGCTTGCTACCTCATTATGAAATAAGTCTTCGTCATAACAAACCATAAGGGGCGTTTTTCCATCATTGTTTTGGGCATTAATATCAAAATTATTGTCGATTAAAAGATGAACAATAAAAGCATCACAATAAGTTGAAGCAACATGAAGTGCAGTACAACCATCCTCATCTTTTATATTAGGGTCAGTACCACTTTCAATTATTGCTTGTACCATAGCAAAATCAAGGTTACATGAGGTTAGGTGTACCATGAGAGGCGTCAGACCCCAATTATTTTGAGCATTTATGTTCAAGCCATATGAAAGTAATAGAGAAAAAATTTCGATAGATTCTCCCATTGCAGCATAATGGAGCAGCGTATTTCCATTTTCATCAGTAAATTGAACATCATAACCTTTTTTAATAATGGATTCTACTTTAGTTTTATCGCCAATACCTATCGCCTCGAGTAGTTTTTCAGTTTCATTCATGGTAACATCCTTTTATATTCCGTTTCATTAAGTAGCGCACCACTCACTCCTACAACTGCGCTTGCAAATTTATTTGCTCTTTTTACACTATCCACCAAATTGAAACCTTTTTTTAGGCTCGCAATAATTATTCCAATGTGACAGTCCCCAGCACCTATTGTATCTACAACTTCTGCTTTAATACTTTCTATAGCAGTTATAGAACCGTTTTGTAAAACAAGCGCACCTCTTTCACCAAGTGTTATAATAAGAGAATTATGTGTTTTATTATAAAGATCTTTCGCTGCATCTTCTACATTTATACAGCCAGTGTATTCTAATGCTTCAGTGTCATTTAAATGTAACACAGGACTTAAGGCAAACAGTCTTTCTAGACGAGAGCTTTCAATGTAATTAATTCTAGGGCCAACTGCAAAAAAAACTTGATATTGTGGGTTTTCTTCTAAGTATTCAACTATTTCAATTCCTGTTGCATCTTCAACTTCTATTCCACAAATATATACTGAATCAACAGAAGCAGGATCAATTTTTTTCATCCACTCTTTTTTAAAAATATATTCAGCTCCATGATGCGAAAGAAAAGTACGCTCCCCGTCATTTTCTACTAAGCAGTAACAACAACCATTTTCAATATCTTGTAGATGTACAAATGGTTCTATTCGCTGTTTTTTAAGTTCTTGAAGTACGTATTCTCCATACATACCAGTTCCAATAGGAGAGCAAAGTGTATAGGGAACATTTTCTAAGCGAAGCATATTTGATACATTATAAGCACAGCCACCTAGACTCTGCCTTTGTGTAAGAATGTTAACATCTTGAGATTTTGCTGGAAGGTTTGGAACACCTATTATAACATCTACAACGGTAGAACCAATTACAAGTGTATGCTTCATTTCTTTTTTCCAATTTCAGTAATAACAACTGCCATATCTAAAATTCCAAGTGCTAGATACTCATATTTTGCACTATTCTTTTTTACAAACTCTTGGAAGGCTTTAAACTCGTGCTTTTGCCAGTTCGGATAATTTATGTATTCATCAAAAACAATTACCGTGCCTTTTTTTATTCTCGGTGCAAGTAGATTTAATACTGTTTTTGTTGATAAATAAAGATCGCAATCAATGTGCAAAAAGGCAATATCACCCTTGTTTTCCCGTAAGAATTCAGGAAGCGTCTCATTAAACCAGCCTTTTATTAAATTCACATTTTTTTCAACTTTTGGAAGTTTACCTTGCAAATCAAAATGTCCCTTTGCCTCTTTTCCACCCCATGTTTCAGGCAAACCTTCAAAGGAATCAAAGCCGTATACCATTTTATCTTTTAATAGCTTTGAGCAAAAGTTGATACTTTCACCTTGGAAGACGCCAAACTCTAAAAATAATCCGTCATGTGAAATAGTGCGTTCTAAACATTCGTTCAGTGCATATTCTAGCACCTTAAACCTATCGTCAAGCATCAGAGCATTAAATGCTTTTTCATAAAAATAGTCCACTGACTCTTTTGCAGCTCGCTCGTATATCATGCTTTTCATGTTGTACGAACGAACTGGAAATTGCTTTCGTAATTCTTGTAATTCAGTTTCAAGATTTTTAAGTGTTTTTAGTATTTTTTCATCATTCATGCTAACTCCTACAGCTGTTTTATCCTCTAGAATTGCGCAGATTAATGGGATTATACTTCTTGAACTTGAATTAAGCACCCCTTTTTTTCTGCCCCCACAATTATTAATTATTAATTGTGCATTATTAATTACCTAGTCTTTGTACGGTATTTCAATTTGCATTCTGTCACGTGTTAAAAATGTATCAGGAAAAATGCTTTGAGCTTCTTCTAACAATGGTTTTAATTCTTTGTCATTATAACGAGGACTATAATGAATAAGCCCCATTTTATCAACGTTTGCATCTTTCGCTATTGTAGCAGCTTGCATAGCTGTCATGTGTTTTTTTTCTGTTGCTTGGTCTAATGCATCGTGCGAAAACATGCCCTCACAAATAAAAAGGTCAGAACCTTGCACTTCTTTTGCGATTGATGGTAAATATACGGTGTCAGTAACAAAACTAAACTTTCTACCACTTCTCTTAGCACCTACAACTTGGCTAGAGTCAACGGTGCTTCCATCTTCCGCTGTAACACTTTCACCCTTTTGCAATTTTGACCACAATGGTCCCATTGGGACACCTAATTCCTTTGCTTTTTCTGGGTCAAATGTTCCAGGGCGATCTAATTCTTCTAAAGTATATCCAACACATGGTTTTGTGTGTTTTAAAGGAAAGGCTCTAATGTAAAAGTCTTCACCCTCATAACACACGCAAGGTTCTGTAATCTCTTTTACAATTATTGGATAATTTATATACATATCCAAAACCTGACGGCTCGATTCTATATAGTCTTTAATTTTAGGGGGCCCGTAAATATACAAGGGTTCATCCCTATCTACTTGAGATGAAAGCATTAAAATTCCAGGCAATCCTGTTACATGATCTGCATGAGTATGACTTACAAAGATGGCATTAATTTTTTTCCACTTAAGATTTAAACGACGAAGAGAAACTTGTGTGCCTTCCCCTCCATCAAATAAAAAGAGCTGTCCCTCACGCCTCACTAGAACCGAGGTTAAATGTCTATATGGAAGTGGCATCATTCCACCACAACCTAATACAAAAGCTTCTAAATTCATATATACAGTATATCAAAATTTTTTGCATAACTCAAGTATAAATAGTACTTTACCTCTTGCCATAAATAAATATCTTTGATAAAATAAACATATGTACATTTTTGTACAAAGGAGTTAATATGAAGAAATTTTCTAAACAATTGTTTTATGTTGTGACACTTATTCTATTAAGTACTTTTGTCAGTGCACAGGATAATGAATCTGATGAAGCAACAGTACAGTACAATGATTACACGATTTTTGATGCACAGCAACAGGATAAGTACTACATTGGATGGCTAGACAAAAGAGGAATGGTAACAACATTATTCTTTAATTACAACTTTGATTTAGAGAGAGCGTTTCTTATGAGAGACCCAACGTATAACTTTGACTTTTCAGACGTATTCTCATTTATTGATACTCGCATTGCTAAGGAAATACAGTTCTACCGAAATTCTTATTTTTCTTTGGGAGCTGCTGGGGCAGTAACTGCTGCAATTTTAGAAAAAGAACAAACAATAAACAATGTGAATTTTTACACCTATGATTTTGCAGGAGAATTTGCAGCATACATAGATATTTATTTTCAAGAAATTATAAATACAGACTTGAAAATCAGGATATACCCAATATATCATCATTCGACACATTTTGTTGATGGTTACAAATCCGAATTTGCACAGATGGGTGCCAGTTACGAATTTTTTGGGTTAAGCGCACATTACTATGCAGAACATAAGAAAAATAAATTTTCACCCTATACAGGCATTGAGACGACATTTCGTTACGCTGGGAATGGAGCACCCGCTTTTAAAGCACATGCAGGTTTAGATTATAGATATGAAATTTCAAAACAATATGATATTGACTACATTGCCGCATTTAATATTGCATATATTCATGACCATGAAGATATTGAAATGCTCATTGTAAACCCTGACCATCTCGCATTTGCTGTAGGTACTGGAATTGAATTTCACGATTATATTCTTGGTATTAAATATAAATATGAAAGAGGAAGGGATGCAACAACCTATTTTACAGAACAATCTACATTAGGGATAGAATTTGCTGTATACTTTTAAAAAAAGAGCGTACCATAAAGGTACGCTAAAGGATGTGTTCCCACGCTGAAAGTCAAAGACGAAAAAAATATCAAGTAAATCTCAGATGTAAAACGAGTGGTACAACAAAACTTCTTCTTTAGTCTTCGACGAACGATTTAGTCACAAACATTCAGTAATGGTCTTCGGACTAAGAGGCGTTTATATAATAAACACCGAAAAGGCAAAATAGTTACAAAAAAAGTGAAATTTTTGTTAAAAAAAATTTTCACTTTTTACTATTTTCATCGCCTCCCTCTTCTGCGCACCGTTGGATCTATATCGTTTCCGTTTTCATCTTTTATTGATCCACCAGTATGGGTTAAATTTCCATCGTAATCTAAATGCTGCCCCATCCTATTTAAATCACTCATTTTTATAACAATTGAACCACCTGTTATGACAAGGTCATTGTTCGAGTCTATACCGTCCGTGTCGGCTCCATGTGTCTCAATGTAGATGCTTCCACCATTTATGATTAGTATACTATAATCCTCAGGGGCATTCATTGCATCATCGGTTGTATAAATATCTATGTTTCCACCATTTATTGTTACATAAGCGCCTTCTATTCCTTCAACACATGTTTGTATGTCGATTATGCCACCGTCAATGGTAATTGTAGCTTCTGAATGGATTGCATCGTCTCCTGCGTTAATGGTGTACATTCCACTTTTTATGTGAATATCACCATCGGAATCTATTGCATCTTCTGGAGTGTCAAGCTTTAAAGTTATATTTTCTAATATCAGGTTTTCTTTACTTTTAATTGCGTCCACAAAGGATGCTGAAATTTCAAGCGCCCCCTCACCTGCTATAGTAAAATTAGAGCGAGAATAAAGGGCGGCATCTGGTAAGTCATCATCATCGTTATCTTGTCCTGTGTAACGAATGGTATTGCTTGTTTTATCTTCTAGAATAATTACAACATTGTTTGCCTTTTCTATGTATAAAGGGCTTCCATTATTTCCGGTTAAGTGAGCGTTATCAAGCACTAGGTAGACGGTGCCTGTGTCGTTCGTAGATACGGTAACCATTCCATTGTTTAAGATTCCAGAGAGTTCATATACTCCACTTCTGGTAATGGTAGTACTGCCATTTTGTAGTTTTATTGATTGTCGATCTAAGCGCTCCCAGTTTTCGTATGACTGAGAAAAAAGCGAAATGGTACAAAGAATGACTGTAAGTAAAAAAATTATTTTTTTCATAGAATATCTCCTAGAATAAGTGTAATACTATTATATCATAGGAATCATTAAATTAATCTGAAAGTTTTTTAAGAATTGTTTTGCCGCTGATGATTAGGATTAACGCAGATTTTTATTGTTTTACTTCTACCTTACTCTACCCGCCACATTCGTAATTCGTAATTGGGAAATTAGTAATATTTTTATAATAATTGTGCCAAGGATGGCACATAACTGAAGTATAATCGATGTTTTAGCTTTGCTAAAACTCGATAGTAAAAATCGGAATGGACTCCGATTTTTACGTATTACTCCACATTCCTACATTGTTCTTTTATATTCTCAAGAGCTTCTTTTGCAATTAGTACTTCATCAGATATTTCTTTAAGCTGGCTTTTTGAACCTATAGTATTTATTTCGCGGTTTAATTCTTGGCATAAAAAGTCGAGTTTTTTACCAGGGTGTGGCACATTGAGTATTTCATTTTTTAGAGCGAGAATATGACTTTGGAACCTGACTAACTCTTCGTTTATAGTGTACTTTACAAGCAAGGCTGCAACTTCTGCTAACACTCTTGTTTCGTCAACATTATTCCCTAAAAGTTCATTAAAACGGTTTACTACATTAGACTTAAACAGTTCTTCCATTTTTGAACTAGAATCAACAAAAATTTGAGCAGACTTTTCAAGTTTTTCAACTTGGAGCATCATGTCCTTTTGTAAGTTCTCACCTTCTCTTTCTCTGTCGATACAAAACTTGCCAATAGTTTCTGTAAGTACTGGAATAATGAGATCTTTAAACCTATCAATATCAGAATCCTTTTTTGTTACGAGAACACCGTCTTGTTTTAACACAAGTTCAAGAGGAACCTCATCTTTAGTTCGTCCAAGCGCTAAAGCAATTTCAGCTAAGGCATCAAAATAACTTTTTGCAGCCTCTATATTATGTGTAACTTCAACCTTTGGCTGCAATTCTTGCACACGAATAAATACATCAACTTTCCCACGTACCATTTTTTCTGTACACAACTTTCGTATCTCTGATTCTAAGCGACCTAAAAATGGTGGAATATTAATCGATAAATCTAAAAAGCGTGAGTTTACTGACTTTATTTCAACTATTGTATTTGTTTCTTCATTTGTAATTTCCGTATAGGCATAGCCTGTCATACTTGTCATGAATGTAATTCCTTTTGTAATAGTTTTCCAAGCTTCCAATTATCTCCTGCTCCCATGGTTACAAAGAGAATGTTCCTTGAAATTTGGGGGATTCTGTGTAAAACGTACGGGAGTGCATCTTCTATTTTTGCAAAATAAGTTACACTACTGTGATAGTCGCTAGTTGCGTCGGCTAAAACTGACCCATCAAATTTACCATCAAAGTGTTCTCGTGCAGAGGCATAAATATCGTGTAAAACTACTTCATCTGCGCTGTCAAAGCTAGAAGCAAAATCATCTAAAAGAGAGGAAGTTCTAGAATAAGTGTGAGACATAAAGTCAACAATGATGTGGTAATCTTTATAAAAATCTTTTAAACCTTTTATGGTTGTCTTAAGGGCTGTTGGGTGATGGGCATAATCGTCCATAATGAGTACTTCTTTTTCACCCACTGAAACCTTGTCAATAATTTCTGCACGCCGTCTTGAGCCTTTAAAGTTTGAAAACCCTTCTTTAAGTTTTTCATATATTTCGTTTTTTGATAGTGTAGATTTTGCTTCTTGTAATAAAGACATAACAAGAGCACAACCTGATGCAGAATTTAATACATTATGTGTTCCAGGAACAGTCAAATAAAAGCCTTCTGGAAAATCTTTTTCAAAGCAAGCAAAGTTAAAAAACTGTTTTCCGTCTTTAATGTCTCCAAGAATTACCCTGTAATCGCCAACGGCTGTAATGCCATAGGGTACTAATACAATATCGTTTCGTTTTTCCTTTATGATGCGTGCAGTATCTTTTGCACCAGAATCGTCTGCACAATAGATAAGCTCGCCGCCTTTTGGAAGAAGCATTGCAAAATCTATAAAGGCACTTTGAATATCTTCAAATGTTGGAAAGTAATCTTGGTGGTCAGATTCTACACTTGTCATAATAATTTTTTTTGGAGAAAATGACATAAAGTGTCGCTTGTATTCACACGTTTCAGCTATGAAAAAATCTTTACCTTGATTTAAAGTGCAAGACCCTTGAGCTAAAGAAGAGTCTCCGAAGCTTGAAATAATACTTCCAGCAAGCACTTGGGACGGGAGATTTAAAGCCTTTACAAGCGTTCCTGTAATACCAGTTGTGGAAGTTTTGCCATGCACACCTGCAATGGCACAAGAATAGGAACTCTCAGAAATTTTACCTAAGGCTTCTGTATAAAGCATAATTGGAATACCAAGTTTTTTTGCCTGAATAAGTTCTTCATGCGTTTCTACATTATAGGCTGCAGAATATATAACAAGATTAATGTCTTTATGTATATTTTTAGTATCAAAAAGCTTAGGTGTTATTTGTAAGGATTCTAATACATCGTCAGTATAAAACCTGTCTTCTACATCACTTCCTTCAACAATGGCACCACGATAGGTACAAACTTCTGCAAGGGCCGCCATACCGGTCCCCTTAATGCCTACGAAAAAAAGCTTCATATTTTCTATATCATTTGGAAAAAGCATGAGTAATAATAGTGTAAAATGGGAGAATTTACAAGGGGTGTTGTTTTTAGAGAGGATTTTTTAATGGCCGAATAATTATGTTCAAATACGTTAGTTTCAACAAAAAACGTTCTTTACATAGTTATTCAGCACATTATAAAAATTACACGAATATTTTATTTGAATAGTTCTGCAGTTTTTTCATAAATTGCATCAATTGCCATTTTTGGTGTTACTTCAGGATATTCTAAAATACATCTTTCTATTTCATTAGGAATAATAAGATCTTTAACTTCAGCATATTCAGGTACAAATGGTGATGGATAATTTGCATACTCTAGCTGATCAATAGTAATTTTAACATTTGGATTTGCATCTAGAATTGTAGCATACTCTGGAAGTTCCAGTGATGAATATCTAGTAGGAAAATATCCTGTTTCAATTGCCCATTTTGCACTATTTTCTGTACTTGTCATGAATTTCATAAATTCCCATGCAGCTTGTTCATTTTCTGTATCATGCCCACCAAGCATCATTAAATTTGCACCCCCTGGTGGAACTGCATTTCTAACATCTCTAGGAATAAATCCAGCTGAAACTTCAAAGTTACTGTTATTTACAAGTTCTGTTAGGCTACCAGTACTTTGTACAATCATTGCGGTTCTACCAGCTGTAAAGTTACTTCGTGTAGCTTCAGAGGCATTGTACTCTTTTCCACCAGGAATTTCGAATAGTCCATCTTCAATCATTTCAAGCCAATATTCTAAAACAGATTCACCTGCCTCACCATAAAAGCCAATATTATTTCCTGTATCATTAAAAATATTAGCACCTGTAGACATTACGAATGCTAAGAAATACCATGCATCGTTTGTGGGCATTGTAAACCCTGCTACACCATCAGTTGTAAGAATTTCTGCATATTCGCGTAATTCTTCCCATGTTTCAGGAGCTTTAGTCAACCCAGCAGCATCGAACATATCCTTATTGTAGTAAAACACAGGTGTTGATCTAGCAGACGGCAGTGAAATAAGCTTATCATCGTAATAACTATAAGTCATAAGACCAGGTATAAAATCACCAACACTTATATTATCCTTTTCAAAGTATTCAGTCATGTCTACAAGAGCATTTTCAAATGCATAAAGGCCAATTCTACCAATTTCACATTGTGCAACTTCAGGTGGGTTACCTGTAGCTACTGCAGATTGCAGCTTCGCTCCAAGATCCCCGTATGTACCCTGATATGTTGCTTTTACAATAACATCATCCTGCGATGCATTAAAGGCTTCTACGATTTCTGCAAAAACATCACCTCTAGCACCGCTCATTGCGTGCCAGAACTCGATTTCAACTGGGCTATTTGAACTTTGTTCATTAGCACATCCTACGAAAATTGATAATAAAATCATTAATACCAATACTTTCTTCATTTTTTTCTCCTTATTGTTTTATTATTTCATCAAGTGCATGTCCGTCTGCATTTGATAGTTCCACATTTAAAATCTTAGCATATGTTGGTGCTTGATTTATTATATTGTCATGAGGTAAAACAACTTCTTCTTTTATGTTTGGCCCTTTTCCAAAAAAGATAGGTTGAGGTCCTTTCTCTGGTCTATAGCCATGACCTGATATTGATAACTTATAATCATTATCATCAATTCCAGTTATAATTTTACCCGTGCAATTATTTCCAAACGCTGTATCATCGTATCCTTCAATTACATAATCAAAGGGCCCAGTCAATTTATAGATATTCTCGACTTCTTGACTCGTAAAAATTTTTTCGCAACCATATTTTTTTTCATTCGTAAAATTTTCCAAGAGCTTTAATACTTTTTTCTTTTCGTCCTCTGTGCAATCAGGTGAGAGTGTCACATGACTTGATAAGCCTGCTGAATGACAATATGCTTTCCAAGACTTTACGGAACCATTGTCATTCAATTTAATGAGATTGCTCTCTACAAAAAGCACATTAGGATTAAAAACTTTCTTAACGGGAAGGTGACCGTGATCTCCACATATAATGAAATTTGTTGAATCATATAGTGACTTTTTTACTAATATATCTACTATTTCCCCAAAGCGTTTATCACACTCACCTATGGCATATTCTGCCTCTTTAGAAAAAGTACCATGCTTATGACGTGCATGATCGACCATTGATAAGTGCAAAAAAATTACTTCTGGTTCGTATTTTTCTACTACTTCCTTCAAGCAGTTTACACCAAAAATATCTAATTCTGGCTGATTTTTCCAGTCTAGAATCTCTGAATACTTATCATATAACGCAATAATTTCAGGGGAACAAACTTTAACAAACCGAGACCGAGAGTTCCCTGTAGGAAGGTCAGACCATATTTCTGGTATTAAATAATCAATGGATTTATCGCCACCCGTAACTGGCCAGTTTACAACTGAACTTTTATAGCCAGCAGCTTTGAATTTGTCAAATATTGTTTCAACTTTTATTTCTTTTCTATACCAATGCCATGGTGGAAATTTCTCTTCCACAGCAACTTTTTCATTATGATATATTCCATGCTTTGTCGGATAACAACCTGTCATCATAGTAGTGTGAGCAACATATGTCATTGAAGGGTATGTCGATAGCATGCCTTGTACAAGACTTCCTTTATTAAGAATCTTAGAAAAATTTTCACATTTTTCTAGAATCTTTAAATCTTCATAAAAAAGTGCATCAACTGAAACAACAAATAGTCTTTTTTTCATACATATACCTTACTTTATACCTGAATATACAAAGGAGTTTCTAATTTTTTTGCTTGCAAAAATATAAACAACTAAAATAGGAACAACAAGCACAACATTTCCGGCCATTACGTAATGCCACATTTGACCGGCTTCTTGTGACTTAAGCGTAGCCATTCCAACAGGTAATGTCCACCACGTATCATCTCTTGCCATAATAAGAGGCCAAAAGTAACTATTCCAGTTAGATATAAATGCTAACAATCCAATTGTTATTAATGCAGGCTTTGCCATTGGCATCATAATTTTATACATAATTTTCCAGTTTGATGTATCATCAAGCTTAGCTGCTTCTATTACTTCTTTAGGGATTTGCATAAAATATTGACGCAACATAAAAATTCCAAAAGAATTTGCTGCAAACGGTAGTATCAGTGGAATATAAGAATCAAGTAAATTCATTTTACCAAACATCATATATACAGGCACAAATGTAATTTGTTGTGGTATCATTAAACCTAGCAAAACTACTCCAAAAAACAGTTTTTTAAATCTATACTCGTAGCGTGCGAGACTGTATGCTGCAGGAATGATAATTACGTATTGCAATAATAAAACCGCAGATGCAACAAAAAATGAATTAAAAAAATACCTACTCATTGGAAAATTTTGGAAAATATATACAAAATTATCAAAAATAACTTCAGAAGGAAAAATAGTTGGAGGAAATTTTATTGCTTCACTAGCTGTTTTTAATGACGTAGAAATCATCCAGAAAAATGGAAAGGAAATTAAAACAATAAGTACTATTTTCATAACACAATTTGAAATTACAGTAATGCATTTTAATGCTTTTTTATCTCTTTTTATATTCATAATTTTTCCTTTTATTGATAATGTACTCTAGTTTTCCCAACACCAAATTGTAAATATGTCATTAATATTACAAAAATTAATAGTATTACTCCTGCTGCAGAGGCGATGCCCATTTTTGAAAACCGAAATGCTTGTTCATAAATAAAATATACAAGCGTATTTGTTGAGTTTATTGGTCCACCTTGAGTCATAACACTAACAGTATCAAATACTTTAAATGAGTTTATAGTTGCAACTACTGTAGTAAATAATATTGTAGGAGATATCATCGGTAATGTAATCTTCAGAAATATTTTTAGTTTTGGAGCATCATCTATAGCTGCAGCTTCATAGATATTTGAAGGTATAGTCTGTAATGCTGCAAGAATTAATAATGTGTAGTATCCTAAGCTCTTCCACACCATAACAAAGACTAATGATACCATCGCAGTTTCAGGTCTATCCAAAAAAGTATACGGGGTTAATCCAAAAGACTCTAACATCATATTAATAAAACCCACATCTGTATCCATTAACCATAAAAAAACTATAGACGCGGAAACAAGAGAAATAATATGTGGTGTAAAAATGAATGCTTGTACTGCTTGATTTAATTTTGGTGTTATCTTACTATTTAGCCATACAGCCATGAAAACAGCTAGAATCAATGTTATTCCAACTAGCATAATAGTGTAAATAATAGTATTCTGCAAAACCTGAATGAAATCCTCAGAAGAAAACAATTCTATATAGTTTTGAAAACCTACAAAATCTAACTTACTTTGAATTAAACTACCTGAAAACAAAGATCTCCAAACTAGATAAATAATCGGATATAAGGTAAATATAGCAAGAAGAATCATTACAGGTGCTATTGTAACATATGCGACAATATTATCAGTAACTGTAATATTCTTAATCTTTTGAGTTATTGTGTTAAATCTTAGTTTATTTTTATTAATCACTATTTCAACCCGCCTTATGCTTTGAAAACTCGAATAACTTCGGCTTCCAATTCTTTAGAGAAGTCGACTCTCATGGCATTATTTCCAAAGAGATATATCTTACTTGTATCCAAATATAATAAAATTTGCACATCATCATTAATATCTGAAGAGGATTTTATCATTAAACGGCCAAATTTTGTCTCAGCTGAATATATTTTTTCTGACCCAAGATTTTCTTTCGTAAGAATTTTTGCATCAATAGTAATTGCGCCAGGGATTTTTTCAAATAACAGATCTTCAGGGCGGATACCTATTTTTATCTCGTTAGACATTGCATTATCGATAATATTTGTTACTGGTGTACCAATAAATTGGGCAGCAAAAATAGAATTTGGATTTTTGTATAAAATTTCAGGAGAAGAATTCTGAATGATTTTACCTTGATCCATAAGTACAATAGTATCACCCATTGACATAGCTTCAACTTGGTCGTGAGTAACGTATACGAAAGTAGTACCCAATCTCTTATGAAGTTCAATTAATTCTACGCGCATTTGCCCACGCAGTTTAGCATCTAAATTTGAAAGAGGTTCATCCATCAAAAAGACCTTCGGTTTTTTTACCATAGCACGTGCTAGTGCGACCCTTTGACGTTGCCCGCCAGAAAGGGTTGATGGTTTTCGGTCAAGATAATCCAATAGACCAACAATTTCACATATTTCATTGGTTCTTTTTTCTATTTCACTCTTTGGCATTTTTTTATTTGTTAAACCAAATTCTATATTTTCTTTTACCGTCATCGTTGGATATAGAGCATAGTTTTGAAATACCATCGCAATATCTCTCTTGCCAGGTGTAATATCATTTACATTCACTCCATCTATGTATATATTACCACTTGTTAGTGACTCAAGCCCTGTAATCAGTCTAAGAGTTGTTGACTTTCCACAACCCGATGGACCTACAAGAATTGTAAAGGATCCATCTTCAATCTCTAAATTTAAGTCGTCTAAAATAACATCTTTTCCATAAGATTTTTTTACATTTTCAAGTTTAATCGAACCCATCACTTCCTCCATATTTGGCTAAATATAATTGCCACTTTAGCAATTATTTTAACACTCGAATTTGACAAAGTAAATATGATTTATTATTACATTTTTATTATTTTATATCTCATTTTTATGTTAAAATATTACTATTGACATTTTTATTTATATGACATATAGTTTTTTATCGAATTAAAATGAAAAAAATATTTGAATTTAAAAGCAAAAATTCTATTTTTAGTTTATTGCTAAAGGCCTTTTTTACGGCTTCTCTATTGCCTATGGTAATTGTAGTTGTGTCAATTACCTTTTTTTTTAATTTCAAATACTCCAATGACATAAATAAGATTGCTTCAAGTTCAGTACACTTAATTGCAAATCAAATTGATTCATATTTTACTAGTATTGAAAAAATTACCCTTTCCCCCTTTTATCACTCATACTTTCAACATGCTCAGCCCGAAATTACTGATGACAGCATATTATATATTTCAACTTTTGAAGAGGAAATGAAAAAACTACTTAGCTTATCACGCTATTCCTCTGAAGACTTAGGCGATATTATTATAAGCGTGGATAAAGTAACAATGTTCTATACAGCACAAAATTGGAATGAATATTTTCATAAAAATAACAAGATTGAAGAAGAAAACTGGTATAACTCTGCTATTTCAAACAATGGGAAGCTAGTTATTCAACCATATCTTATACAAGAAAACAATGATACTCTATTTGCAACGAGCTTTTATGCTTCGAGGAAAATAATAAATCTATGGGATCAAGAGCATGAAAATGTAATTATGTGTAAGTTTAATTTAAATTTCTTAAACTCCCTAACAACAAATAATGGGTTGTTTATTTCAAATGAAACAATATTGCTAGACCAACATGGTAAATTTGTTTATTCCAGCGGTCCAATTGACGCAAGCTTACCTAAAATGCTACATTCAAATCGTGATAAAATAAATTATGAGAATTCGAAATGGAATGTTGCTAGCCAGCAATTTGGAGATCATAATTATACATTATATCTTTTAACTTCAAATAAGGAAGTTAGTCAAAACACATTAATTATTGTTATCGCTTGCATACTGATATATTTTATAGGGCTATGTATAACCACTTTTTTTTATTATAAGTTCAGCAAAAGAATACGAGGTGTGCTCGACTATTTTATAAACCTCACAAAAAGCGTTGAATTAGGCAATCTCTCTGTTAGATACAGTTCAGTTGCAATAAAGGAGATTGATGAGCTAGGTTTCTCTTTTAACCATATGATAATGAATTTAAGTGAAAAAATTAAAAATGAATATATCATGACTATTAATCAAAAAAACATTGAATTTAAAGCACTTCAGTCACAAATCCAACCTCATTTTTTATTTAACATAATTAGTAGTCTAGTAAGCCTTAACGAACTAGGGAAAGTAGAAGAGTTAAATACTGCATTATTCAACCTGTCGAATCTTTTAAGATACGTACTTTCAAGTATTTCAATTTCTAGCATAAAGAATGAGCTACAATTCTTAGATGACTATTGTGCGTTACAAAAAATACGTTTTACAGACAAATTTGAATACAGTATTCTTTGTGATAGTGATATTAATGAGGTTGAAATCCCAAAGTTGTTATTTCAACCTTTAGTAGAGAATGCAATCTTGCATGGGATAGAACCAAAAAAGGAGCCTTCATCTTTGCAGATAATTATTAACAAAATAAGCGATAATTTGCATGTAATAATTCAAGACAATGGAATGGGGTTTAATGTTGATGAAGAAAAACAAGGAACTCATATTGGAATTGAAAATGTAAAGGAGAGACTTCATCTTTGGGATAAAGCTGCATCAATGAATATAGTTTCAACTATTAAAGAAGGGACCGAAATAAATATTACTTTACCAATACACAGAGGGAAAGCATGAAAATAATTATTGCAGATGATGAGCAGTTAATACGTACCTCTTTAAGAATTAAAATAGAGAAAATTTCAAACACCGATATTTTAATTACTGAAGCATATGATAGTGATGATTTTATATTAAAAATAAAACAAGCACAATATGATATAGCTTTTGTTGATGTAAAAATGCCAGGAAAAACAGGACTAGAGGCAATAAAATGTGCCATGGATATTTCACCAGAAACAGCATTCTATGTCTTAACGGGATTCAGTGAATTTGAATATTCGAAACAGGCAATAAAATTAGGCGTAAAAGATTATCTCCTTAAACCCATCCCGTTAGAAGATATAAAAAGAATTATTGAACACGAAATGATGGAGAAGAGCAACCTCATTCAAAAAAATAAAGATATGTTATTCAACTATTTTCAGTCCATATCTAACAACATTGATTATAAGACATCACAGTCAATGTATTTATCATTTTTTTTCATAGATTGTGATAGCACAAAGTATGATGTTAATATATTTATTAATGGAATAATAAAAAGTATGGAAGAAGCAGGAATTACAATTTATGCACATACTGAATATAAGCTTAGAAATATTGTATCATATTCAAATATCAGCATTGGTGTCATGGATGATTTTATCAACAGGATGACTGCTACACCGCTTCCAAGGTTTATTACCCTATACTACTCCACTCCTTCAAAATCTATGCATGATATGAATATATTATTTAAAAGCGCACACAAAATGTCTACAGCACGAGTGTTTATGGGAATCGGAAAGTATAATTGCATTATGGACGAAGTTTCATATGACAACATTCTTTATAAATTTTCTGAGTACTGTGAGAATATGCTATATAATATATTTAGCAGCGATTTCATCAACTTTGAAAAAGAAGTAAAACTATGTAGCCATTACTACTTTGAAAATAAAATTAACGCATTTTCTGAATATAAAAAGAACATATTTCAATTTTTTATATGTTCATTAAGCACTGATATTTCCTTATTACACAATCCTGAAGAAATGTCAAAAACACTAGTTGAAAAAAATAAAGAACAGTTTTCACATATTAAACAGCCTAGCAAATTTGAAGAAATAATAGATTATGTCCATAGTAATTTTTGCAATGAAATTTCTTTAGAGTCTGTTGCAGAAGTATTTTCACTTTCAATGAATTATTTTAGCTCAGCATTTAAAGCTAAAACAAATAAAACATTTATAAAATATTTAAATGACTTAAGAATCAATCATGCTAAATCATTATTGCTAACTACATCTGTTCCAATTAAAGACATTTCAAAGCAGTGCGGATATTTTTCACAAAGCTATTTTGGCAAATTATTTGTTAGCTATGAGGGTATAACCCCTGCTAAATACAGATCTCAGTTCCAATCAGTAAAATAGTGTACGTCAAATATTCTAAATTGTGTAGTAAAATAATTGAGTATACTGATGTTATAAATATAAAACTGTATCTCCTTGAACAATCATTTATTTTAAAATATACTAAAAATATGTCAACTATTACACCACTTACTAAGTTAGAACACATATTGTCCGCATACCTAAACTTTGAAGTTACCCCTAAAAAAGATGCACTATGGCTTAAAAACATGGAACTGTTGTCTAGCATTTTTAATAACCCTCAAAATAATTACAGAACAATTCATATTGCAGGATCTAAAGGCAAAGGTTCTACATCAAGTTTTATTGCAAGTATTTTACAAGAAGCAGTTTTCGAAACAGGCCTTTTTACGTCTCCTCATGTTAGTGATATTTCAGAAAGAGTCCGCTCTGCCTTTTATGTATTTGCAGAAGATGTATATGAAGAAGCCTTAAAAACATTTTTAGATAAAAAAGTTTGTATAGACTCAGTTGAACAGAATGGCGGAGCTAAAGCAACATGGTTTGAACTTATTACCCTTTTTGCATTTATTTGCTTTGAAAAGGCAAAAGTTGATTGGGGTGTATTTGAAGTTGGTTTAGGTGGTAGGCTTGATTCTACAAATATTCTTTTACCAAAGGTTTGCCTTATTACTCCAATAGAATTAGAGCACACACAGTTTTTAGGAGACACGCTAGAAAAGGTTGCGTTTGAAAAAGCTGGCATTATCAAAAAAGACATACCAGTTTTTAGCGCAAAACAAAAGGATTGTGTTAAAAAAGTACTTATACACAAGGCAAAAGAAGTTGGAACAAGCATTACATTTTTTGATGATGAAGAAAATAAAGACAAATGGAGAGAGTTATTTTCGCAAATAGATAAAACAGAGCTTAAACTAAAAGGCTCTATACAAAAAGAGAACGCAAAACTCGCCTGCCTTGCGATAAAGAAACTATATCCAAACCTAGAAAATGATGTAATAATTCGAGGATTATCTAAGGCATTTTTACCATGCAGGCTTGAAAGCTTCTTAGCATGTATAAAAAACAAGACAGTTTTTGGCATTATGGATGGTGCCCATACCCCAAACAGCCTTTCATTGTGCTTAGACTCTTTTTACACTAACTTTGGTGCGGGGCAAAACATTCTTTTTGCATGCGCTGATGATAAAGATGTAGAAGCAATGGCAGAGCTTATAAAAGACACACCATGCAAGTTTTCTAATATTACGATTACCCTTCCTGGTAATGTTAAAAAAGGTTCTATTGAAAAAGCCAGAAAAGCTTTTGAAAAGTATTTTGGCTCTGATGTATTATCAGTAGATGAAGATTATTCAAAGGCAATAAGTATGACATTGGATGCATGTGCAAAAGAAAACAAAGCCCTACTTTGCGTTGGATCATTTTATCTATGTGCAGAGCTAAAGAATGTCTTAGAAAGAATATAACCACAGATTAAAGGAATACTCAGATTTTACTTTTGCGTAATGCCACCAAGATTGGTCATGATAGAACCACAGATTAAAGGATTACACAGATTATTACTGGTAGCAAAATTTGAGTATTT
>CAYJPS010000013.1:0-39783 GCA_964372135.1 uncultured Treponemataceae bacterium
TCACTCATTTTTTACCTCCAAATTTTTTAGCTTGGCCGTATTGACGAGTTGTTAACTTGTTTAAGAAAGGAGTGATAGCATTCATAATAAGGATACTAAACATTACGCCTTCTGGTAATCCACCGAACTCGCGAATTAAAAATGTTATTAAGCCGCATCCTGCGCCAAATATCATTCTTCCGTATGATGTTACGGGAGCAGTTGCATAATCTGTTGCCATAAATATAGCACCAAATAAAAGACCACCTGAAAGAACGTGAGCAATAATGTCTTCGCCAGTGAAGAATACACATAGTGCAACAGTTCCAACCATAAACACTGGAGTTCTCCAGTCAATGATTTTTGTAATAAGTAAGAATATTGCAGCTAGAATGATAAGCATTGCAGATGTTTCTCCAATGGTACCACCTTCATTTCCAATAAAATGTTTTAGGTAGTCAGCTGCATCAAATGTAACGTTACCAGCTTTTACGTCAGCTAGAACTGTTGCACTACTCATTCCATCAACTGAAGCTCCTGGTGCAATCCATTTTCCCATGGTACCAGCAAAGCTTAGCACCATAAAACCGCGACCAATAAGGGCTGGGTTAAATACGTTTGCTCCAATCCCACCAAAAAACTCTTTTCCAACTACAATTGCAAAAAAGGACCCAATAATAATCATCCATGCAGGAACCGCAGGGGAAAGTGTTAATGATAATAAAAGACCAGTTATAATAGCTGAAAGGTTAGAAATTTGAATAGGTCTTTTTAATATTTTCTGTGTTGCTGCTTCAAAGAAAAGGCAAGACACAACTGCTGTTAAAAGTGATACAAGTGCTGGAATCCCAAAAAGAATAACACCATATACACAGATAGGTAGTAAACTAATAATTACCATGAGCATTATATGTTGAGTGCCTACATTTGATTTTATATGAGGACTTGCAACTAAGTTTAACTGCTTAGGGTCTATTTGAAATGGCATATCTATTTTCCTCCCTTTGCGTCTAGCTTGGCTTTTGCGGCGGCATCTTTTTTTCGTGCTATCATTTTTCCAAGTCTAAAACGGTGAATGAGTCGAACATTTGCAGGGCATACATACGCACATGTTCCACATTCTACGCAGTTCATTAGGCCGTAATATTTGGCAGTTTCTATATCGTTTGTTTTTAATGCACGTGCAATCATTACTGGTGTGTTTCTACATGAACAAATCTCAATACATCGGCCACAGTTTATACAAGGATTTTCTTCTGTAAGATTTGATTCTTTTTCTGTGAGGAATAATACACCAGAGGTGTTTTTTTGCACAGGAAAATCAGCGCTTTTCATTGGGAAGCCCATCATAGGACCACCTGAAAGAATTTTTCGAGTTTCTGTAATAGATGCATCAAAAATTTCTGGGATTAAGTCGCTTACTAAAGTTCCTACTGGAACTTTGATATTTTTAGGTGTGAGACATGCTCCTCCAGAAACGGTAAAAGCTCTGTCAATTAAAGGTTTTCCTTCGCGGAAGGCTTCACTAATTGCGCACACTGTTCCAATATTTTGGATTATACATCCAATATCTGCTGGAAGTCCGCCTTGTGGGATTTCTTTTTTTAGAACAGATTGTACAATGTTTCTTTCTCCACCTTGTGGATACTTTGTTGTGCAAAGCACAATACCCATTTTTTCGCCCATATTTGCTTTTTCTATCGCATCTTCAATAATGGGAACTACATGAGTTTTATTGTCTTCTATAGCTATAATACCACTTTGCGCATTGGAAATATGAATCGCAATTGCAAGCCCATCAATAATTTTGTCAGCGCTTTCGATCATTGTTCTTTCATCGATTGTTAAATATGGCTCACATTCTGCACCATTAACAATTACACACTCAATTGCTTTTCCTGGAGGTGGATTAAGTTTTACATGTGTTGGAAATGCTGCTCCTCCCATGCCCACAATACCAGCCTCTTTTACTCTAGCAATGGATTCTTCTTTTGTGCATTTGAATGGATCTAAAATAGGTAAATAGCTTGTTTTTTCTGAACCATTTGCTTCGATAACAAGGCAAGGGGCTTCAATGTTTCCTGAAACTAGGCAATTTTTTATTTCTTTTACTACGCCAGACACAGATGAATGCACAGGAGCTGACATAAAAGCGTCAGTTTCTGCAATTTTTTGCCCGCGTACCACCGTATCCCCAACTGCAACGATTGGCTGGTTCGGGGCACCTCCCTGCGTTACAGGGATGTAAACTATTTTTGTTGAAGGAAAGGCATCAATTATACTTTCATTGTTTGAAAGATCTTTCCTTTCTGGAGGGTGGATTCCACCCTTAAACGTATGTGTACTCATACTTCTATTTTAATGAGATAAGTCATTATGGTCAATGGAATAGAGGCTAAAATAGAGGAAAAAATACCTATTTCGATAATTTTTTATCGGAATATTTAATTAAAATGGAATTATTCGCTTCCAATATAAAAAGAAACAGATTCAGCTTTTTTTAATTCTCTAACAACAATATCTGCAAAGACACCTTCTTCTGTGTAGCGAATTGCACCATTTACAACCGTTGCAAGTTCTTTTCCGTTAAGAGACAGTGTTCTCATTGTCCAACGAAAGTTCTTTTTTTTATTCTTTAGTATGGTTTCGAATGCTTTCATGATAGTTTTTGTGTCATCTGGGTGTACTGTCTTCATGAGGAATGTATCTGCGTTTAAAAAAGCGTATTCTCTCGTTGCCCCGTGCAATTCTAAAAAAGCATCATTTGCATATTCAAGTCTTAATCCCTTTTCGCTCATGCACATGGTTGCTAGCCCATTTTGTTCTGCTTCGTTATAGATAGAAAGCTGTTTTTTATATTCTTCATGAATTTGAGCTTCTCTGACCATATAGTTTTTTTCTTCTTGTTGGGCAGTAACATCTTCAAGTGTTGCCAATACAAGCGTTGAAGTTAGTGTTTGAAACAAAAAGCGCATTCCCATTTTTAGCCACTTAGGAGAATCTTTCCCAGGAACATTTATTCTTCTAATGAGCATGTTTAAAGGTTGTTTTGTTTGTAATGTAACTACTAGGCTTTTTTGTAACTCTGCTAGGTCTTCTGGCTGGATAAGCATAAGCAAATCGGCAAAAGTGTGGTGCTTGCCACTTTTTTCAACTTCCATAACTTGTAAATACTCATCATTCATTTTAAGTACTTTTACACTTGTTACATCGGTAGTTACCTCATAAATTGCCGCGGCTCCTGCAATGGTATTAAATATCACATTGAAATTAGAATCAGGTATCCATAAGTCATTCATATCGATAGGCAAGGTAGAAGATTTTTCGGTTTTGATTATTTCCATTGTATCCCATTTTTGCAGTAAGTCTTCAAAGTCTTTTTCTGAAACAGGCTTTGAAAACAAAAACCCTTGCCCAATATCACAACCAATATTTTTTAAAAACTCAAGTTGATGTTCTGTTTCTATGCCTTCTGCAATTAATTTTAGTTCCATTTGTCTTGCAAGAGAAACAATAAAGTGTATAATTCCTGCATTCGATTTGGATTCTTCATAATCTTTAACAAAACGCAAATCTAATTTTAAAGTATCGATTGGTAGCTCATGGAGCATTGTAAGTGAAGATATACCTGTTCCAAAGTCATCCATTTCAAGATGAATACCCTTTTCACGAAATTGTTTTGCACATTTAATAGATTTTTCAGTATCTACAGAATATGATCCTTCCGTTATTTCAAGATGTATGTATTCTTTTTCAATACCATATTTTTCCATTACGGATAAAAGTTTTTCTGGTAAAGATATGTCCATCATACTTACTTGCGTTAGGTTTATAGAAATAGGAATAAGTTGTAGACCAGCGCTCTTCCATTTTTTTATTGAAGCACACACAGACTCAAATACATAGAAGTCAAGGTGAGAAATAAATCCATTTTTATAAAAAATAGGTATAAACTCAGAGGGAGGAATTATTCCTTTAACGGGATGCTTCCATCGTACTAATGCTTCAGCGCCTACAAGCTTTTGTGTTTTTAAATCTACCTTTGGCTGAAAATACACAACAAATTCATTGCTCTTTAATGCTTTATGCATTTCCGAAGATAAAACTTGTTGGTTGACAATTTCTTTGTCCATTTCCTCATCGTATAGTGCGTAGTGTAATGTCGAATTATCTTTACATTTACGTGCTGCCAGTGTTGCTTTTGCATATATATCTCGTAATGATTCGCTTGTATCGTGAATCATGTAGAGGCCTACAGATATATTGAAGCGATAGTCTTCACGGTAGCCTTCTAGAAATTGTTCAATACCATTTACAGTCGGAGTTAATTTTTCTGAGGCACTCACTTTTGAACAAAAGCAAAAAATATCTCCGTCTATTCTGCCTAAGATGCTTTCTGGAGTAATGTCTTGAGCCTTTTTGAGTTCTTGTGCGCAATATAGAATGAGTTTATCGCCTTCGTCATAACCAAACAAAGAATTAACTGTTTGGAATTTATCTATGTCATAGCGCATAAAAATGAATGTTTCATTCGGATATTTTTTTAACAGTTTTTGTGTTTCCCTTGTAAAAGCATCTTTTGTCAGCAAACCTGTCAGTGCATCTGTATCATAAAATTTAATCAGGTTTACATTTTCTTGATTGATATGTTTGAGAATTTTTATCTGTTCTTCTAAATCTTTTATTCTGGATTCTGCATCCATGTTAGAAACACTCATTTGCAATATCCTGCACAACTTTATTAATTTCTATAACTATACTGATAAAAAGAAAAAAAATCAAGTTAGAGAACTCTAAAAACAGAGAAGTTAATTTTTATTCAAAATTGATTTCCGTGTTCTAAAAAGAGAAAAGAATTAAAAATCAAAGTAACATTACTTTTCCAGATAAGCATAAAAATACTTATTACTACTTGAAAAAAAGGCAGTATTAGGGTAAAATTGAGAAATGGATACTTCAATCATTGATAAGGCTATTCGCCGCGTGCCAAATTTCCCGCATGAGGGAATTTTGTTTTATGACATTACAGGAATTTTAGTAAACCCTGAAGCTTTTCGTTATTGTCTTGACTGTGCAGTAGAAATGTATAAAGGAATAAAAGTAGATGCTGTTGCAGGTATAGAGTCACGCGGGTTTTTGTTTGCCGCTCCTTTGGCCGATAGACTCGGAATTCCATTAATTCTTATACGTAAAAAGGGTAAACTTCCAGGCGATGTATGGTCGTGCAAGTACGAGTTAGAGTACGGAACAGCTGAAGTTGAAATCCATAAAAGTGACATTCAAAAAGGCCAAAGTATTTTGGTTATTGATGACCTGATTGCGACAGGTGGAACTCTAAATGCAGCTAAAACAATTCTTGAGCAAGCTGGTGCCAGCGTTGCAGAATTCTTTGGTGTTGTTGGTCTTCCTTTCTTAAACTATGAAAAAGTTCTTGCTCCCACAAAGGTTAGAACGCTGATTAATTACGATTCGGAATAGGGTAATTAATAATTAATAACTAATAATTAACAATGCATAATTATACACGAAAGGTTGTCTTTTTGTGCAGGTTTAAGGTTTATGCCGATTCTTCTTTTGTGATTAGGTCACCTATGTAAAAAAAATCTTTAAAAAAAAGTACACAAGTGTTGGTTTTCATGCTACAATGAAGAGACGGAGGCATTTATGTATAATGTAAAATTCTTTATTTGTAAACACTGCGGAAACCTCATTGGCACTATTAAAGATGCTGGTGTACCTATGGTTTGCTGCGGTGAAAAAATGGAAGAACTCGTTCCTAACACTGTTGATGCAGCACAAGAAAAACATGTGCCAGTTGTAGCAGTAAATGGAAATCTTGTAACAGTATCTGTAGGATCAGTTCCTCATCCAATGGAAGAAGCGCACTTAATTCAATGGGTTTATGTGCACACCGAAAAAGGTGGACAACGAAAAGGTTTGAATCCTGGTGATAAACCTGAAGTTACATTTGCTTTAACTGATGACGATAAGGTTATTGAAGTGTATGAATACTGTAACCTACACGGTTTGTGGGTAACAAAGGTATAAGGTATAAAAAAAGAAGTGGTTTTGCCACTTCTTTTTTGGTGTCTATGTTGTTTGTTCTTCTTGCAACATTTTTGCAAAATTCTTTGCTGATGATTCAACAAGTTCTTTACAGTATGCACGCCTATTAATAAGACCTGCTTGTTTTAATAAATCTCTGCAAAGATATGATTTATATTCACCTGTGAACTCTTTTGCAAGTTTTTGTATGCGCACATTTTGTGCTTCTTTTAATGAACTAATATTGCCACTTTCTTCAGCCATTTTTTCGTCAAATCCGTATTTAAATCCACATACGGTAAAAGCCCCTGTTAGTGCACCGCAGACTTCTTCTAAGTGCCCCATGCCGCCCCCATATGATGAAGCTATCTTTGCGGCAATACTTCTGTCTAAACCAATATCATCTGCAAATGCACACACAACGGATTGTGAGCAGTTCATTCCTTTTGCAAAGTTTTCACTTGCAAGTTGTGCATATTCTTCTGGTGTTTTCATGTTTTTTTGTCTTCCTTTATGTTATTTTGCAAATTGTGCTTTTAAGAAGTCTAAGTCAAGTTCTGGGTACAACACAAACTTAGATAATAAATCTGCAACACGTTTTTTTACTTCTGCTTGTACGCTTGCATCAAGGTCAATTTTTCCCTTGGCAGGTTTTCCGTCTTTTGTAAGCCCTGGCTTTGTTCCTTTAAGGGCGGTGTCAATGATTGATGCAATTTCAGCCATCTCTGCCTTTCCCATACCAAGTGTTGTTGTTGCAGGAGTTCCAATACGAATACCACTTGTCCACCATGCACCATTAGGGTCAAAAGGAAGGGAGTTTCTGTTTAGTGTTACACCACATTCAAAAAGAGCATTTTCTGCTTGTCGACCTGTTAGCCCATACGTTGTAACATCAATTAACATAAGGTGATTGTCTGTGCCCCCCGTTTGAAGTTTCATACCAAGTGCTACACATGCTTCAGCTAAGCTTCGTGCATTTTCTTGAATCTTGTGAGCATAGTTTTCATAATCCTTGCTTCGAGCTTCTTTAAAGGCTATAGCTTTTGCAGCCATAACATGGGGGAGAGGTCCACCTAATACTAAAGGGCATCCCTTGTTTACACTTTCTGCAAAAGCTTCCTTGCAAAGTACTAAAGCCCCGCGAGGGCCACGAAGTGTTTTATGAGTAGTTGTAGTAACAATATCTGCCCATTTTACTGGATCTTCGTCTCCTGTAAATACCTTTCCTGCAACAAGGCCAGCAAAGTGCGCCATATCCATCATAAATACAGCTCCGCACTTGTCGGCAATTTCTCTAAAGCGTTTGCAATTAATTGCTCTAGGATAGGCTGAATAACCAGCAAGTAAAAGTGCTGGTTTTATCTTCATAGCAAGCTTTTCTATTTCATCATAATCTAAAAGGCCTGTTTCTCTGTCTACGGTGTATGAGTGCGCTTCAAACATTCTTGAAGATATGTTTTGCCGGTACCCATGAGTAAGGTGTCCGCCTGAATAATAATCAAGGGCAAGCATTTTTTGGTTTCCGAGTTTCGCTCTGAGTTCCTTCCATGTGTTGTCGTCAAGGTTTGATACATTTGTTTCGCCAAGTTCTTCTAAAGCAGGCATTTCAATTCGGTTATTCAAAATTGCCCAGTAGGCTACAAGGTTTGCGTCTGCTCCTGAGTGTGGTTGTACATATGCGTGGTCTGCACCAAAAAGGAGCTTTGCTTCGTTTGCTGCTGTGCTTTCAATTGCATCTATATTGTCACATCCACCATAGTAGCGGTGTTCAGGATAGCCTTCTGCATATTTGTCTGTTAAAAGGTTTCCCATAGTTACTTGTGTATTAATTGAACAATAGTTTTCACTTGCAATTAATTTTAAGTGTGTGCGTTGTGCTTCAAGCTCATTTATAGTAGAAGCTGCAATTGCAGGATTTACCTGAGCGGTTAATTGAAGGTTTGCAACATAGGCAATCATCTCTGCGCTTTGCTTATCTTGTGGCACAGATTGTAAATAGGTTTGTAGTGGTGTAGACATTGGAACTCCCCTTGAAAAGTGTGTGTATATTTAATAGTAACAGATAATGAATGATTTTTCAACCTTGACAGCGTGTCATATTCATTATAAAATTAAAACATGGTTAACAAAATTTTGAGTGTCGGAAATGTGTCGGTAGACGTTAAGGCGTTTAGCTACGAGGATGATGGAACGGAGGCGTATAGGGACGGCACTATTGAGCTTGTTCCTGGAGGAGTAGGGCGCGGTATGGCTTTGAATTTAAAAAATTTAGGGCTTGATACGTCGATGTACTCTGTAATAGGAAAAGATATTTTTGGAGAATATCTTCATAATGAACTCACCACAAAAGGCGTTAACACCTCTCTTTTAAGAAAAAGTGAAACAAAAAAGACAGCCCTATTTTCTATTATGGCCAGTTCAGGAAAGCCAGCTTCTTGCGTATACTGCACTGATATATTAAACGAAATAGCACTTGATGATGAGGTAAAAGATTTTATTGAAGGCAATGGAATAAACACGCTTACAATGGATTCAAATATGAATGAAGAAGCATTTAAAGACTTTTACTCGTTTAAGCAAGAAAAAGGGCTATTTGTTTTTCAAAATGCAACGGCGCCTGATATTTCAAAAAAAGTTTTACCGTATGCGCATCAAGTAGATCTTTATGGTTGTAACGAGTTTGAAGCAGCAAGCCTTTTGGGAGAGGAGGCGTTTCCCGATGTTACCACCGCAGAGAAATTCGTAAAGCTTGGATTCTCACGATTTATTATTACTTTTGGTGAACAAGGGGTAATGGTTCACATTGATGGTGAAACATGGAATGAAAAGCCGTATGCCCCTCCAATGATAGCTGATACTATAGGCGCTGGAGATGCCTTTGCTTCTGGCTTTTTAATGGGATATTTAACAAAAAAGCCTATAAAACGGTGTATACAGTATGGTTTAGCATGCGCAAAGGAAACGTTGCAAACAAGGCAAACGGTAAATGATTTACTTACTGCGCACTTGGTAGAAACGTATCCTGATCATTAGGGTAAAAAAAAGTTCCTCTCAGCGAGGAACTTTTTTTGTGCCAATTTCTATCTAGCATATTCAACAATTCGAGTTTCTCGAATCATTGTTACTTTAATGCGACCTGGATATTGCAAATCATTTTCAATTTGTTTGGCAATTGTTCTTGCCATTTCTTTTACGTCATTGTCAGGTATTTTTTCTGCATTTACAAGAACTCTGAGCTCACGACCAGCTTGGATAGCAAATGCTTTTTCAACGCCGTCAAAACTTTCAGCAATGTTTTCTAGGTTTTCAAGTCGTTTAACATAGTTATCGATTGTTTCACGTCTTGCACCTGGACGAGCGGCAGATATTGCATCGGCAATTTGAACAACAATTGCTTCAATAGTTTCTTGTTCAATATCGTTATGGTGAGCCCCAATTGCGTTAACAATTTTAGGATCTTCTCCCATTTTGCGAGCCATTTCCATACCAATTTCTGCATGGTTTTGGTCAGAGTCTGTTTCAGCACCTTTCCCAATATCATGTAATAAGGCGGCTCTTTTTGCAATTTCTTTATCTAGTCCAACTTCAGAGGCAATCAAGCCTGCGATGTTTGCAACTTCTTTTGAGTGATGAAGTACATTTTGACCATAACTTGTTCTAAAGTAAAGGCGTCCAAGGGCTCGAATACCATCTTGGTTCATGTTGTGGATGCCTAAGTCAAAAAGAACTCTTTCTCCCTCTTCATAAATTTTTTGTTGTGTTTCGTGTGTAACCTTTTGTACTATCTCTTCAATTCGTGCAGGGTGTATGCGTCCATCGGTAATTAAGCGTTCAAGAGATGTTTTTGCAATTTCTTTTCGAACTGGGTCAAAACAAGAAATAACAACGGCTTCTGGGGTATCGTCAATAATTACATCAACGCCAGTGAGTGTTTCAAGGGCTCGAATATTTCTACCCTCACGGCCAATAATTCTACCTTTCATTTCATCACTTGGAAGAGAAACGGTAGAAACAGTGATATCTCCTGTAACTTCGGTTGCAATTCGTTGAATAGTTGCTATGAGCAATTCTCTGGCTTTTTTATCTGAAGCAACTTGAGCTTCTTGTTCAATTTTATTTAACAAGGCTTGTGCATCTCTCTTTGCTTCATTTTCGAGGTTTGCAATAATAAGGTTTTTTGCTTCGCTAGCAGTTAATCCTGAAATTCTTTCAAGTTCCGTTCTATAGCGCTCTTCTTCTTTTGCAAGCAAAGATTCCTTTTTCTCAAGACCTTGCTCTCTTTCAACAAATTTTTGTTCTAATTTTTCAAAGCTTTGAGCCCTATTATCTAAAGACTCTTCTTTCTGGGTATTTTTTCTTTCCATGCGCTGTAGTTCTGCGCGCCACTCTCTATTCTCCCGCTCTTGTTGATTGCGCTCTCGAATGAGTTGTTCTTTCGCTTCTAGTAAAATTTCTTTTTTTTGTGCCTCAGCTTCTTTAATAGCATCTCTTTTTACACGTTCTGCCAATTGTTCAGAGGCAGATAATTGAAATCTGGCATAAAGCCAGCGAATAGTCCATCCAAGAATTATTCCAACAATAGGGAGACCAATAATTAATGGTAAATTCATCATTGTCCTCCAAATATAGATTAATTCACTTTAAAAGATACCATAATAGAGTCATCTTGTCAAATACTATTTGCTTATTTTATAAGAATATGTTACAATTTCAGTATGAAAAAAACTATGCGTCGTTTTCTTTTTATCGTTGTAGATATTATTGTTATTATCTTTGTCTTTTTAGGTATTTTAACTGTTACGGAGTATCGTCCTCAAAACAGCGAAGTCGTAGAATATGTAAAGGCCCAGGGTATTCCTCTTGCAGAGGATGTAGTAACCCAAAAATTTAGCCAAAATGAAACGATGAGCATTATTACATGGAATATTGGTTATGCTTCACTGAGTGAAAATGAAGATTTTTTTATGGACGGTGGAAAAAAAGTTAGGCCTGACGCAATATCTGTTGTTGAAGATAATTTGATAGGTATTTCTGAGTTTATTCAGCAACATCCTGTAGATTTTTGGCTCTTTCAGGAAATAGATGAAAACTCAAAAAGATCTTATTTTATAAATCAAAAAGTAGTTTTAAACGAAAGTACACAAATGGGATATTCCTATGCATATAATTTTGAAGCGGCATATGTTCCATTTCCTTTACCCACAATTGGAAAGGTTATGGCTGGTATTGGAACGTATTCTTTGTATAAACTAGAGGATTCTCAGAGGATAGCATTGCCTGTACCGTTTTCTTGGCCTGTTCGTACCGTAAATATGAAACGATGTTTGCTTCTTTCAAGAGTACCACTTGGAGATCACGGAAAAGAGCTTGTATTGGTTAATCTACATCTTGAAGCCTATGATGATGGTGAAGGGCAGCGAGCTCAAACAAAAGTTCTTATGGACTTACTAGAAAATGAGTATGAAAAAGGTAATTATGTCGTTGCTGGTGGAGATTTTAACCAGTGGTTTCCATCTGTAGAAAGAGATAGATATCCACAAGATGAAAAATACTGGTCTCCAGGAAATTTAGCACAAGAAAGCCTTCCTTCGTCTGACTGGACTTATACTTTTGATGATACTGTGCCTACGGGGCGTTCGTTACATGCACCGTATGATATACAGCAAAAAGGTATGTGGGTGCATTATGTTATTGACGGTTTTATTGTTTCTCCAAACGTAATGGTAGAAAATATACAAACTTTAGATGAAGGTTTTGCCTATTCAGATCATAATCCGGTGCGGTTAGAATTCGTTTTAAAAAATTAGAACTTAAAAGCTTTGTAAAAATTCTTTTCTAGAAAAATGCAGACTTCGCTTGTGCTTAACGATCGAAGTTCTGCAATTTTTTTATGGACTTTTATAATATCGGTTGCAGGAGTAGTAATTTCTCCTTTTAACGTTTGAAAGGGAGCATCTGTTTCTGCCAAAAGGCATTCTGTAGGCAGCTCTGTTGCACATTTTATGGCTCTTTTATTCCCATTTAGTATGGGTTTCCCGAAAGAAAAAAAAGCGTTGATGTTCCTTTTTAGGAGTGATTGTGCTTCTAAAGGGGAACCTGGAAAAGAGTGAAAAATTACTGATGGAATTTTTGAAAGTTTTTTTGAGTCTGCAAAAATTTTATCCAAGGCATGACGACAATGAACGATAAGCGGAAGATTGTATGTTGTTGAAAATTCAAGTTGTGCATTCCAAACTTCAGTTTGGGAAGCCATATTTTGCTTGTATTCATCGTTAAAGAGGTCAAAACCAGCTTCGCCAATGCAATCGCATGCCTTGTTTCTGGCCATTTTTTCTAATTCATTGATAAAAGAGATATCAGGATTTTGTGGATGAATACCAAATGAAAGAATGACATTTTCTCGAATCTCTTTAGAGAAGTTTAAGAGTTCTTGCCACTCTTCTGGACTATGAGAACACGCACACACGGGAGACGTTTTTCCTTCTTCTATAACGGGCTTCCAATTTGGAATTTGTGTAATGTGAATGTGAGAATCAGTATAGAGCATACTGTTATTATAGCGAATTTTTAACTCAAAGTGCTAAGAAAATTTCTAATATATAGGTCTTTTTATAAAAAAAAATAAAATTTTTTATATTAATTTGAAGGTGAGAGTAAGAAGTCTTTACTTGTTTTTGATTTGTGTATTTAAGTCTTGCGTAACGGGCAAAGGGGTGATATACTATTTCAATGAGTGTAAAAAAGAGTTGAACTTTTACATTCATAAAAGAAAAATTATTACAAAGAAGGAGTCTCGATGACTAACCGCGAACGTGTTTTAGCTGCTTTTAATTGTCAGCCAGTTGATAGGGTGCCTGCATCCTTTTGGTACCATTTTCTTGAAAGAGATGGGGAAATAGATGCTACGGAAGATACATCTCTGCTTGATACCTTGTATGAGAGACAACGACATTTTATTGAAACTGTAAAGCCAGACTTTGTCAAAATTATGTGCGATGGTCTTGCTCGCTACCCGAGTCCTGGGTTTTTAGATTATAAGAGTGTAGAGGATTTTTCTAAATTTGAGGCACTGGATTCTAGTCATCCATGGATTCGAGCTCATGTTAATCATGCTTTGCGAGTATCAAAATTACGTGAGGATTCTGTGTATCTTTATACTATATTTTCTCCTTCATCATTGTTCTGTGGGATGAATGGGTTCGACACGTTTATGAAAGTATTCAAAGAAAATCCACAAGAGTTGAGTGATGGACTTAAACGAATTGGCGAAGGTCTTGCGAATTTGGCAGTTGCCTTGATGAACGAAGGTGGTATGGATGGCATCTATTATTGTGTGCGTAATCAAAACATAGCTGAAATCTCTGATGAAGATCAAGAAAAGTATTTTGGAGAAGCAGATAGAATAGTTTTGAATGCTGCTAATGCTATTAGAGATACTTCTACATTACATATTTGTGGGTATAATGGTAAGCGCAATCGGATTTCTGCCTGGAAAGATTATCCTGCTAAGGTTTACCATTGGGCTAGCAATGTAGAAGGCGTATCTTTATCTGAAGGTAAAAAAATATTTAACGGACGCTGCGTAATGGGTGGTTTTGGACAACAAAAGGGTGATGTGCTGAATGTAGGAAGCGAAGCAGAAATTAAAGCCGCAACTAAAAAAATTGTTGCAGATGCTGGAAAAGAGGGTTTAGTTCTTGCTGCAGATTGTTCTTTGCCTGCTGGTATTGATAATCAACATCTTGTTTGGGTTCTAGAGGCCTTAGAGGAAATGAAATAAACTTTAGAATTTTTATTGGGCTGCCCAAAAGGGGCGGCCCTTTTTAGTTTAAATGGTTGTGTTAATACATGCCCCTTAGGTTTAGTTCTCTTGACGGATAATATATTACGCATATTAAAAAACTCTAATACCTTTTTCTAAAACTTCCGATAATAAAGTATAGCAAGTTTTGCATAATAACTTAAAAAGTGGGAGATATAATGAAAAAACAACATCCATGCTGTTTTTTCATTTGCAGTTTCAAAAGCCTTGCTTTTAAAATTGCTATTCGCAACATCCCTGTTGCGCCACTAACGTGGAGTTCTAAGGAGTAAACTATGAGTTGTTATTCTATTAAAAGTCATAATCCTTGTGATTATTTAACTATTGAAAAAGAAACAGAAGATGGTTTTGTTGTAAAAATTACTCGAGAATTTGATGGTTATCAAAAAGTAATTACAGATTTTATCGAAAAGGCACTTTTTGAGAGCTGTATTCGAACAGGATATCTTACAAAAGTCGAAAATATTGAATCATTGTTTGGGGTTGCGTAATTTATTTTTTGTCGCCTAAAATGTGAATAAGGCGTAAAATCTTTAAGCCGTCAAACCAAGAATGAAATGCGCTGAATACGCGTTTGTCACTTTTTTTGTTTTGGCGGTACAATTCTTCCCAAATAGAAAAAAAGGTTTCTTTTTCTAAAAACTGCCAAATTTTGGGAAGCCTTTCTTTTACTTCATCATAAAACAAATCAGGATCACCTTTTGCATTTGTAACAAGGTCTAGAAAATCTTTAATACTTTCGTACACATCTTCAGAATAAAACACAATTTCATCTTTCCCATGCTTTACATCTCGGAGTTTTTTTCCTGTGCCAAAAAGTACTCTATCTGAATACCTTGACTGAGGGTGTACAATACAGTTGAGAATAGGAAAATCAAGAGTTTTTTCAATATCTTCTTTTGTAAAACCAGTATTATTTTGTTGGATATGAAGTTTTATGAGACTTTGCAAAAAATAAAAATCTTCTCCCGCAATGCGCTTGTTCATGCCGGCACTTCCTGCGTAGCCATAACTTGAGCTTACGATTGTTGGACCTAGGGCCCAAAGCCAAAAGGGGGTACCAGCTTTTTTTAGTTCTTCGCTATGTGTTCGCATATAGTTTTCGTATTCACGTGCAATTTCTTCTATTTTTTCATCTTTATTTTTTTGATGGTCAAAATGGGTAACGGCTCCAACCGGAATAGCCTTTTTGTTCTCATGTGTCGTTTTGCATTTTTCATAAAAACTAAAAAGCTCTTCACAGTAGTTTTCACTTACTAAAGTATCTGCATCCATACACGCGATAAGGGTAGCATTGCAAAGAAGTGCAAAGTCCATGCCGTATTTTCTTACATATCCAACGCCTTGTGCTTCAGGAACTTCAAAGTTTTCTTGCGTAAGGTTTAGTGTAATAATGGGGCAGTTTTCGAGTGTGTAATTTGAAAGGGTTTGCAGTAGAGTGCAATTGTTTTCTTTTATGTCTATCGGGGCAGATTTTTTATTATTTACGACAATTATAAAACCAATTGAAAAAGGATTAGCTGTTTTTTCTTTTGCCTTTTGATAGGACTCATAGATTGACTCAAACGTTTCAAAAATGGTTGGGTATTCGTTACAAGCCGGAATAACAATTGCTATGTCTAAATTTTGAATGAGGGGTTTTATTGTTGGGAAAAGGTTTGTTTTATTAACAAAAAAGGAGTTTTTTGAATTATAAATTGCAATTACGTCTTTCATGTGTTTTGAATTATTTCAAGCGCATACTCGAAGCGGATTTGCTTTTCACAATCTTTTTTTGAGCCATCGTGAGAGAGCCAATTGATTGTAACGCCTTTTTTCACCATTCCTCGGTACCATGTTTCTTGCCTTTTTGCAAATTGGCCTATTGCAATGTAAAGCTTTTCTGTCATTTCATCTTTTGTGGCAATTTTGCCTTGTAAGAATTCAGAAATAAAGCGGTATTCAAGACCTAAGCGTTCCAATCGTTCCCAAGAATAGGTTTTATGTAACTCTTCAACTTCCTCAATCATTCCTTCTTCAAGTCTTGAAACAAGGCGCTTTTTTATGTTAGCACGCAACATATCGCGAGGAAAGGTTGTGCCAATTATGAGAGGTTTGATGTCAGCCCTTTTTTCGATTGTTTGACTTTCAATAGATTGTCCCTCCTGCTCAAATGTTTCTATTTCGATTGCACGAAGGAGCCTGTGATGCTCAGTTAAATCGGTGTCGTTATGAACGGTTTTACCCGCCATTGCTTTTAAATCAGTGAGAATTTTTACAAGTTCCTCCATGGATTTGCCCAAAAGACTTTCTCTTAAGGGTTCATTTGTTGGAACTTTTATTAAATTGTATCCTCTTATAATTGCATCAAGGTACATGCCAGTACCTCCCGCAACTACGGGGAAAGCATCACGATTAGAAACATCTAAAAAAGCTTTGTGAAAATCACTTTGGTAGTCGTACACCGAGTATTCACATGATAAATCTGTTATGTCGATTAAGTGGTATGGAACGGTGTATTCATTTATATCTTTTCCAGAACCTATGTTTAAGCCCTTGTATACTTGCCTAGAGTCTGCAGAGAGAATTTCACCTTTAAAATATTCTGCAAGCTTTACTGCAAGGGCCGTTTTTCCAACTGCTGTCGGTCCTAATACTACGAGGCAGTTATATTCTTTGGAGAGCAGGAAGTCAGCCATTAGCCGAGCATATCATCCATAGTGTAAAGGTTTCCTTTTGAAAGTTTGTTGTTTTGCACACCTTCAAAAAGCCAAGCAGATGCAAGAACTGCGCCTAAGGCAAACCCTTCTCGGTTTCTTGCTGTATGGGTGAGTTCTATGGTATCTGCCATTGAATCAAAAAATACGGTATGCGTTCCAGGAACAGATCCTACACGAGTGCTTGAAACATGTAATTGATGAGCTTGTGGTTTTGAGTGGAAAGCGTCGATAACTATTTCTGTTTTATTTGTGTTACCTTTCATGACTGCTTTTGCAAGATCATGTGCTGTGCCTGATGGAGAGTCAGCTTTTTGAGTGTGGTGGGCTTCCCATAGGGCAACATCATATTCTTCGTAGTTTGACATGAGCTTTGAAGCCTCTTCTACTATTTTATAAAACATGTTTACACCAATAGAATAATTTGCGGCATAAAAAAGAGCGTTGTTGTATTTTTTAGCAAGGTCTGCAACTTCTTCTACATGCTTTGCCCAACCGGTTGTTCCAACAACAAGGGGAATCCCTAACGGAAGAATTGTTTTAATATTTTCTAAAACGGCATCGGGGTGGGTAAATTCGATTATTGCATCAACCTTGCTTTCTGCTATAGCTTTTGCAAGTTCTTCTTGGTTTGAAGTCTTATGTGTTGCATCCTGTGCGAATGTGTCAATTGTGGCAACAACAGAATGTCCTTTTTGCTTTGCAATGTTTTCGATTATGTGACCCATTTTACCGTAGCCGACTAATGCTATATTCATGTGATATTCCTTTGTTAGAATGCTTCTAATCTTTCATATTTATAACTTTCTGTGTACATAGTTTCTGGCGCTATATCGATATTTCCGTTGTCCCACGTAACAATTCCGTCAACTACTACACAAGAGTTAAATATATTTGAATCTAATAAAGGTTTGAAAGCCTCCATAGTAACTAATGTACTCGCATCAAAGAGCCTTTCTTCTTCGTTGTTAAACGTTAATAGAAGCATCATATCATCTAAAGTTTTTACAGATACAACTTCAATATTTTCTACATCTTTGTGGGCGTATACAATTCCATCAATAATTTTCATAGTGACTCCTTCTTAAAGCGGTTTTATCTTACTAAATTGTATGCCTTGCACGGCATTATTCCATGCTTCATACAATTCTTCTTCATGAAGCGCAAGCCAGCCTGCTAGCATCTTATAATGTCTAACAGGCAATGAACCAGCTAACATTTCACCATCAATTCCAACAGAAGCTTTATATTCTCCATAAATTACATGAATATGAGGTTTGTTATGTTGGTTATTATCTTTGAACAGCATTTTTATTACCATTCCTTCAAATCTAGATAATTCAGGCATTGACTGTATTCCTATATACTAAAATATGCTTTATGAAGCGTGTTCATTACCTTTGAGGTATCTGCATCATCACATACCAAACTGATGTTTACCTTTGATGCTCCCTGACTTATCATATCTGGGTTTATGCCTTCTCTTTCAAGAGATGCAAATCCTTTTGCAATAATGCCGCTTGAGTTTTCGGCATCGCATATAACAGTGATAATTGCTTTATTATTTTTAACGTTTATATCTGCAACACTTGAAAGATCTTCAATAAGTCCAGAAATATCATTTTTAGAGTCTATGGTGAGAGACACTGAAACTTCACTCGTTGCAATTACATCGATACTTATATTCCATTTTAAGAAAAGGTTAAAAATGTGAGCAAGGAAGCCAGAAGCCCCAAGCATTCTTGTTGATGAAATGTCAATTACTGTAACCTTATTTACACTTGTAAGCGCAATGACGGGGGGGTGAGACTCAGTTCTATGTTCAGTAATTACAGACCCTTCAAATGGAACATTATATGAGTTCTTAACCCTTACAGGGGTTCCTGTTTTTCTACAAGGAGCCATTGAGCGTGGGTGTAAGATTTGTGCACCAAAGTATGCAAGCTCTGCTGCTTCTTGGTAGGTAATGTTTGTTACTGTTTTTGCTTCTTTTACTATTCTCGGGTCCGCACTTAAAACGCCGTCAACATCTTTCCATGTTTGAATCTCATCGGCCTTTACAGCAGCTCCAATCATTGTTGCTGTAAGGTCACTTCCTCCGCGGCCTAGAGTAGTAATGTAGCCATTTGTATCTTTTGCAATAAATCCTGTTACAATGGGGATTTCTTTTTGGCTATCATTTTTATAGTTTTCAAAAGCTTTGGGAATGTCATCCCATACGCTGTCTAAAAGTTCTGCTGACATAAAGTCTGAGTTTGATGTGAATCCTGCGTCCCATGCATCATAGAATTTTGCAGGAGTGCCATCTTTTGTAATGTAGGCAGCGGCAATGCGAACAGAAAGTCTTTCTCCAAAAGAGACAAGGTAATCTCTCGTACGTTTGGTGAGTTCTTTTAGCATTGAAATACCAGTAAGAAGTGTTTTTAGTTCTTCTAAAAGGTTTTTTACTTCTTGTAATTGAGCATCGTTCATACCAAGGTCATTTGCTGTGTCGTAGTGGAGCTTTTCAATCTGAGAAATATCTACATTTCCAAGCACTGCATTGTCAGCAGCCTCAAGTAAATGGTCCGTTGTGTCACCCATTGCTGAAAGAACCACAATAGGTTTTTTTTCTGCATAGAGCTTAATTATTGAGACAATGTTTTTAATACGTTCTGCGTTAGCTACGGATGATCCGCCAAATTTCATTACTATCATACTTTTATTGTAGCAAAAAAAGTGACTTTTTGCAAGGATTTTAAATAGATGTTAGAAAACATAAAAAAAATCTAACAATTATTCAAAATTGCACAAATATTGCATTGACGATAAAAAAATTGTGTTTTATAGTGTAACTATGAGGCACCGTGTGCATTTATAATATAATAGGAGGAAAACATGAAAAAAAATTTTTGCGTTCTAATGACAACTGTATGTGTAGGGTTGCTCTTTGCAGACCCAACAATGTCAAATTTTTCTGCTGATCCGCGTACAGGATTTGAAAGTTCTGCTGCTCGTCAATCTACTCTATTTACTATGGGAACAGAGGCAGATAGTATTCATGCAAAAGGTATTGTCGATATTGTACGTCCTTTTTTTGCAACAGGCTATATAGGAAATGGTGGTGTTACGTATAGTCCTACCTTGCAAGGAGTTGGTGCTTTTCCAATTGGTGAAACTATGGCCTTTGGCGCAATTATCGACTACAAAATAAATGCATTTAGAGATGAACAATCGCAGAACAATATTGTAACAGATACCAGCAATACCCGAACGGATGATTCAACCTTCAATGGAAGAATTGCTTTTGCTTGGAATGACTTCGGTATCCATTCTCGTATTTCTAAAACAGGAAATGAAACAGACACAATAGAAGATGCGCAAAGAGTTGCAGGAACAAAAGATACAAAAGAAGAATATGAGGTAGGTGTTTCATACAGGGTTGAAGATGTCTTTAACTTTTATTCTACAATTGGCGGAATTTATGATAGAACAACAAACGTGACGGATTCATACGTTGATTCGGATGGGGCAACAACCGTAACAGAGAAAAAAAATGCGGTAACATTTTTTGCCTTTCCACAAATTGAGTTTCCTGTATCTTTTGGGCCACTTGTGACACTTAGAGCAGGGGTTAATGTAGGTGTTGATGTACACAATTTAGACGATGCAATTGAACACTATTCAACAGTTGTAGGAGATGAAACAAATACCATAACCGCAACTTTTAAGGATAGGGAAAACTACACAATTGGTATAGATGGGGGAGCTTCTTTTGCATGGTTTAAGGAAAAAATTCTTGTATTGGCAGAACCATATGTTGGCTTTGATTACGCACGAAGAAAAGACACCGTGAGTGAACTTACAAAAAAAGAGGGTGCAAGTGCTTCTGTTACAACAAACCCAAATGATAAGCGTGTTGTAAACTCTTATGACACATATGCTGGCCTTAATATTGGGATTTCTATTAAGCCTACCGATTGGTTTGAATTTAGAGGCGGTCTTTCATACGGTTTAAATTGGGACTCTACTGACATTACCACAGAAATTGCTGTAACTAAGGTAAGTACTGAAGAATATGATTTTCATTTGACAACTACCTTTCTATCAGGCTTTGGCGTAGGGTTTGTCTTGGCAGAAGATTTTTTACTTGATATTCACGTAGAGTCTATTGAAGGATTCTTTACCGATGCCACATTCGGCGTAAGCGCTTTGTATAGGTTTTAAAGGACTTATTGGAAAATACATAAAGGATTGACAAACAATACTAATTCAACTATTATTTTCATAATCTATTGTAAGGAGCAAATATGAAAAAAAATATTTTTTTCAAAATTCTTCCATTGGTAGTGTTTGTTATTTTTTTCACTGCATGTGATACCCCTGTTTCAGGTAATGATGGAGAAAACACTGTTACCCCCCCCGCGGTTGAAACTTTTTTAACTATTGACGATGTTTTAGCATTGATTGATGCTAATTATGACGGAACCGAGTCTAAAATAGCCGAAATCAAAAATCTTTTAAATACAGGTAATGTTAACGCAAAAGATGAGCAGGATTACACAGCATTAATTATTGCAGCTCACATGAATTATGCGGATATAATTGATGTGCTTATACAGGTTAAGGGTATAGATGTTAACATAGCTGTTAGCGAATGGACGGCTTTAATGTTTGCAGCTAGGGGAACGCATACCTATCCTGGGCGTACTGAACATTTAGAATCAGTAAAGGCCCTTCTTAAAGCTAAAAATATTAACATTGATTATCAAGAAAATTACATGCAAACAGCTTTAATTATTGCTGCAATAGATGGCTATACAGAAACTGTTAGAGCCCTTATTAATGCCAGTGCAGATAAAAACATGGTATACATGCGGAAGAGAGCACTTGAATGGGCAGAGCATAATAATGAAAATGGATCCCATGACGAAATTATTGCTTTACTTCAATAAGTAATATCTTAAGATATAGAAGCCTTACGTAGCGCTGTGAGTATAAAAAGCATATACTGAGATAATTTTTCAAGTAAATTAAAATGGACTTTACATGCTAAAAAGTAAAAAAGCGTGCAAGGAAAAGGGGGTCAAGGGGGAAAAAACTGCGCTTCGCAATTAGCTGGTTTTTCCCCCTTGTTACAAAAAAATAGGAACATTTTAAAAAAAACAAGACACGGCTGTAAGTAGTGAAAAGAATAAACTTATTGACAAGTCATATACTGTTCTTTATAATAGTATATGGCTTACTATTACGAACAACCTTCAAGAACATTTGCCGAGTACTTACTTGTGCCTGGCTACTCTTCCAGCGAATGTGTTCCATCAAATGTGTCGATGCGAACACCATTAGTTAAATATAAAAAAGGCGAAGATCCTTCTCTTTCAATGAACATTCCTTTAGTGTCAGCAATTATGCAATCGGTATCAAATGATACTTTGGCGGTGGCACTTGCAAAAGAGGGCGGGGTTTCATTTATCTATGGTTCTCAAACAATAGAAGATCAAGCAGCAATGGTTGCACGTGTTAAACATCATAAAGCTGGCTTTGTAATTTCAGATTCAAATCTTTCTCCTGAAAACACTCTTTCAGATGCTGTAGCTCTTACTGAAAAAACAGGACACTCCACAATTGCAATTACTGAGGATGGTAGTTCTGAAGGAAAACTCTTAGGTATTTTAACGAGCAGAGACTTCCGCTTAAGTTATGCAGGCGAGGATGCCAAAGTTAAAGATTATATGACACCCTTTAAGGATTTGGTTACAGGAGAAGATGGAATCCGTTTAAGCGAAGCAAACGAGCTTATTTGGAAACACAAGGTAAATTCTCTTCCCATTATTGATAAAAAGGGCTGTTTAAAATCGGTAGTTTTTAGAAAAGACTATGATGCACACGAGGAAAATCCACTAGAAAACTTAGATTCTCAAAGGCGCTATATTGTCGGTGCAGGCATCAATACCCGAGACTACATGGAAAGAGTTCCTGCTCTTATGAAAGCCGGTGCAGATGTTCTTTGCATAGATTCTTCTGAAGGGTTTTCTGAATGGCAATCGAAAACAATAGCTGAGGTTAAAAAGAATTTTGGGCAAGAGGTAAAAATAGGAGCTGGAAACGTTGTGGATAAAGAAGGTTTTATGTTCTTGGCTGAAGCTGGAGCTGATTTTATTAAAGTTGGTATTGGTGGTGGCTCCATTTGTATTACTCGAGAGCAAAAAGGTATTGGTCGTGGGCAAGCAACCGCAACAATAGAGGTCGCTGCAGCACGCGATGAGTATTTTAAGAAAACAGGGGTGTATATTCCAATTTGTTCAGACGGTGGCATTGTACATGATTATCACATGACCTTAGCGCTTGCAATGGGTGCAGACTTTGTTATGCTTGGCCGCTATTTTGCCAGGTTCGACGAAAGTCCTACAAACAAGCTTATTATTAATGGGAACTATGTAAAAGAATATTGGGGAGAAGGTTCAAATAGAGCCCGAAACTGGCAACGTTATGATATGGGTGGATCTACAAAACTTTCTTTTGAAGAAGGGGTTGATTCTTATGTTCCATATGCGGGAACCTTGCATGACAATGTAACAATGTCTATGAATAAAATTAGGCATACTATGTGTAACTGCGGGGCATTGAGTATTCAAGAACTGCAAGAAAAGTCAAAAATAACACTCGTGTCACAGGCTTCAATTAGTGAAGGCTCAAGCCACGATGTTGTGGTTAAAAATACATCTTTACGCGCGGAATGAGGTTAATGTATAATGTGTAATTCATAATTACGAATGCCTAATGCCTAATGTGGTGGGGAGGGCAGAAAAGGGAGGACATCCACAGATTTCGCGGATTTATGGGATTTCTATTGGAACACGCCACTAAAAAAGGTTGTTTAAAGAGAAGCTAATTTTACACCAAAAATATAAATATTTTTGACTGTTTGTTTCTTATGGTATGTGTAATGCTTTTGCAATACGCAAAAATAAAAATCTGTGCCATCTGTGGATGTCTAATGATATTTTAATCTTAAAAAAGGTTGCCGAGTGGCAACCTTTTTCAATTCTATCGGGCAATAATTTTTGCTAAGTTTTCAGCAGTAAAGCCAAGCGCTTTTGCTACTGTTCCGCCAGGTGCTGATTCTCCAAAACGGTCAAGACAGAAGAGGTCTTCTTTAGAAGAAACAAATCCTTCCCATCCCATTTTTGAGCCTGCTTCTGCTACAACTACACGGCCTTCGCCAATAATTGTTTTTTGAAGTTTTTCATCTTGTCGAGAAAATAATTCTCTGTCTAATACAGAAACAACGCGTACTTGCTTTCCGCTAAGTTTTGCAGCTTCTATCGCTAGTGAAACTTCTGAGCCTGTTGCCATAACGGTAACATCAGGTTTTTCTGAGCCCTTTTGAACAACATATGCACCACATTTTGCTGTGTTTTTCCAGTCTGGGTCTTCTTTTGCATAAACGGTAATGTTTTGGCGTGTAAACCCTAAACAAACAGGAGTTTCTGTGCTTGCTAGAGCCATTTCCCATGCAAGGTTTGCTTCTTCTGCATCTCCTGGTCGAATAACGCTCACATTTGGAATGCAACGTAAACTTGCCAATGTTTCAATTGGTTGATGCGTTGGGCCGTCTTCCCCAACAAAAATTGAATCGTGTGTTAACACATAAATAACAGGTTGCTTCATAAGAGCCGATAAACGAAGTGCGGGGCGCATATAATCTACGAATACCATAAATGTTGCACAAAAAGCCTTTAATCCACCATGTAATTGCATACCGTTACACATTGCAGCCATTGCAAATTCTCTAATTCCCCAGCGTACATAGCGTCCTTCAGGAGTTGTTGCGCTATAATCAACAGTGTCTGCTAATTTTGTTACGTTAGGGCCTTGTAAGTCTGCAGCACCTCCTGCAAGATTCTTGAATACTTTGCTAAACTCTAATAAAGCAGATCCAGAAGCATTTCTAGTTGCTAAAGAATCTCCTTCTTTGTATTCAGGTAGTGTTACAGTGCCAAGAGATTTTCCACTGTGGAAAGCATCCCATTCTTTTGCAAGTTCTGCATTTTCAGCTTTCCATGCAGCAAAAGTTGCATTCCAGTCTTCTTGCTTCTTTGCAAAGTCTTGTGCTTTTTCTTCAAAGTAAGTATAGGCTTCAGGTGCTACATAAAACTCTTTGTCTGTAGGAAGACCAAGTTCTTTTTTTGCAGCTTCGATACCTTCTTTTCCTAAAGGTGCACCATGTGCGCTTGCTTTTCCTGCAACAGTTGGAGCTCCTTTACCGATTACAGAATCAAGCATAATTAAACTAGGTCTGTCGTCCTTTTTTGCTTGTTCAACAAGGGTACCTATTTCCTCTATGTTATACATAGAACCTTTTAGTACTTGCCAGCCATAAGATTCGTAACGTTTTGCAACATCTTCTGTAAAGGTTATGTCGGTTGAACCATCAATAGAAATATGGTTTTTATCATAAAAGGCAATAAGCTTTCCAAGTTTCATTGTTCCTGCAAAACTGCTTGCTTCAGATGAAACACCTTCCATTAAACATCCTTCACCTAGAAGTGTGTATGTGTAATGGTCTACTACCTTGTGATTATTTGTGTTAAATTTAGCAGCAAGCATACTTTCAGCAAGAGCCATACCCACAGCCATTGCGATACCTTGTCCGAGTGGCCCACCTGTTGCTTCTACTCCATCAGTAATTCCATATTCTGGATGTCCAGCGCATACTGAGTGAAGCTGGCGGAAATTCTTAATATCATCGAGTGTTACTTTATAACCACTGAGATGTAAAATTGAATAATTAAACATAGAACCATGACCTGCTGATAAAACAAAGCGGTCTCTGTCTACCCAGTTTGAATCCTTTGGATTGTGTTTCATAATCTCGCCGTACAATACTGCTGCAAGTTCTGCACATCCTAGTGGAAGGCCAGGGTGCCCAGAATTTGCTTTTTGAATTGCATCCATTGATAAGCTACGCACTGAAAGTGCAACTGCATCAAGTGCTTTTTTGTTCATTTTTTTTCTCCTATTTATCGCAATAGTTTTGCGATTATTATATTATAGTAAATCCATCTATATTTTTTGTTCCCATTGCTCTTGTGAGGTCTGTTGAAACTTCATCGAAACTTTCAATCATCCCATCTAGGGATGTGCTTATCATCACAATATCATCTTTTGACAAATTTGTTTCTGTCATAAAGGCTTCTAAAAATTTTGTTGTGTGCGAAAAAAGTTGCGAAACAATAACAAGCTGTTGCTGCGGCAAAGAGGCAACAGGTATGCCACACGAATCTAACTCGCAAATAAGTTTTACTAATGATGAGTATAGTTCAAGTGATATTGATCGAACTTTGCCCTTTTCAAAATCTAAAAATCTATTATATTTTTTTACAAGTTTATCATATCGGTCGCGAATATGCAACATAAAGTTTTCAGTTTGATCGTCATCCAACAATGTTTTGTCTGGAATCATCCTCTCATAAATGCCAACAAGACCTTTTTCTTTTCGGAAAAGTGCGTCAAAAATATAGGCATCGAGCATGTAAAAGGGAATAGGGATACCAATTTCATCATATAGTGTATTTACTAGCTCATCCATGTCCTTTATGCTTTCGTTCCATGACCCTACAGCTGGGATTTCCTCTCCCTTTTTCCATAATCTGCTTTCTACTCCGTAATATTCAATGCAAACTGAATGCTCTTGAGTCATATATTCTTCTGTAGAACAGCAAAACTTTGTACATAAATCCCCCGAAGATAAAAAAAACGTATAGGCTAGTTGTTCTTCTATGCTCGCCAAAGGTCCATATTTGGAAATAGTACTTAACAAGGCATTGTCAAATATTTTAAACCATTGCCCTCTTTGTTCATCATCATCGGTAACTTCAAATGGCGTCGAGCGTAATGTTTTTTCTACTTTAACTTCAATTACACCTTTGTTCCAGTTAATTACACGAGCTAGAAGCCTATCACCATATACAAAATTATTTTTAGAATAAGCATCTTTCATATCCCATGCTGTTGTGCGAACAATGTTTGGTATTATGTAATCATGTTTTACAAAATCGTAGTCTTTATTTGCTGGATCTACTGCCAAAAGTTGGGGGATGTATTCTTCTCCATAGAGAAAATGAGTATCCATAATATCTGCAATAGATATTTCTAGCGTTTTTTTGCTTAAAGAAATCGATTCATGTACAAATTGCAATTCGTATGGATACATTTCAGGGTCAACAAAAGGCATGCAACGATGCCCTGGTATAAGAATGCCCTGAGCTATTTCTGTTTTAGTAGGTTTAATACTGAAATATTTATTAGTATACACAGAGGCTCTTGAAACAAATGAATTAATTCCTGTTTCAAAAAGTAGCGGATGAGATTTTAGATGTGACAGAAAGTCAAAGTTTGCAGTACCAATATTAAGTGAATGTAGCTTTCTTTTTATGGTTTGTGTTGATATTTCGCCTATGTTTTCGCGTAAGATCATATCTATTGCATCGGCAATTATTTCATCTATCATATTTCTCCACATGAATTTTTGAGCATTATAATTTGCAGAATGAAGTATTTGTTACAAATTTATATGTACGATGTTTAGCGCATATCTTCAACAGTTGCGTTCATTTCTTCCATTATTTTTTTCAATTCTTCAATGCTAATACCAACAGTTTTGCAGGTGCAACGTTTGTGTTTAACATCTACACCTTCACTTGTAATCAAGGATATAATATTTCCATTATGATTTGCAATTGCTTGTGCTAATTTTGCGATTTGCCCTGGTTTTTCATCTAGCTCAAATGTTATTCGTACTCCCTTATGCCATGCGCCAAACATTTCAATCATTGCATGAAATAAATCTGTTTCTGTTACCATGCCGACAACAGCATTTCCTCTCATAACAGGTAAGCATCCTACATTTTTGTCAGCCATAATTCGTGCTGCTTCTTCAATAACTTCAGTTTCTTGAACAAACAGCACATCTTTTATCATTATTTTTTTAACTTTTATTTTTGACAGTAAATAGCTTATTTCATAGACATCAAGTGTTGTTGCAGATGATGGATCCGCTTTCATGAGGTCTTTTTTTGTAATAATTCCTACTAAATTTGAATCATCATCCAGGACAGGGAATTTTTCTAAACCCTCTTTAACCATAATTTCTCGTACATCAGTTAAAGACATGTCGGGAGTAACATACACTGGATTCCGCTTCATAATAGTTTCAATAATCATTTTTACCTCACTTTTTACATGTTTTCAAAATACATATATTAATTGTACACCGACTAAACTCTGTTGTCAATGTTAATTATGGATTTCTTCCATTACCCTCCGAGGTAAGCAGCCTTTATGCTTTCGTCATTCATTAATATTGCAGCGTCATTGCTCTTTATTACACTTCCTGTTTCAAGGACATATGCTCTTTGTGCGATAGCGAGTGCCTTAAAGGCATTTTGCTCTACTAATAAAATAGTTGTTCCAGCCTTGTTTATTTCAACTATTATCGAAAAAATTTCATCTACCAACAAAGGTGCAAGCCCCATAGATGGTTCATCAAGGAGTAATAGTTTTGGGCTTGACATAATAGCTCTTCCCATGGCAAGCATTTGCTGCTCTCCGCCTGAAAGCGTTCCACCAACTTGTTTTATTCGTTCTTTTAGCCTTGGAAATAATTCAAATACTTTTTCCATATCTGCTTTTATTCCAGCTTTATCTTTTCGAGTATATGCACCCATCTCTAAATTTTCTTTTACGCTCATGTTTGAAAAAATGCGCCTTCCTTCTGGCACATGAATTAATCCAGAGCGGACTATTTCATCAGGTAATGTGTTTGTCACATCGTTTCCCTCGAAAATAACAGAGCCAGAAGTTTTTTTTGTAATATTTGATATTGCATGCAAGGTTGTTGTTTTTCCTGCTCCATTTGATCCAATGAGTGTAATGATTTCACCTTGATTAACTTCAAAAGATACGCCTCTTAAAGCTTGAATAGCACCATAATGAACTGTTAAGTTTTGAACACTAAGCATCGATTATTGCCTCCTCTCCTAGGTATGCTTTAATTACGTCAGGGTTTTTTTGAATATCGGATGGAAGTCCTTCTGCAATGACGCGCCCATAATCTAGTACAATGAGACGTTCACAAATTCCCATAACGAGATGCATGTCATGTTCTATAAGCAAAATGGTTACATCAAACTCTTTTCTGATAAAAGAAATAAGATCCATAAGCTCTCTTGTTTCTTGTGGGTTCATGCCTGCTGCAGGTTCATCTAATAATAGCAATGTAGGCTTTCCTGCCAGAGCGCGGCAAATTTCGAGCTTTCTTTGTTCTCCATACGGAAGGTTTTTTGCTAGCTCTTGGGCTTTTTCTGGCATATTAAATAGTGTTAAAAGCTTTTCGACTCTTTCGGTCATTCGTTTTTCATCTTTTCTAAAACGACTTGTTCGCAAAAGTACGTCTATAGGGTTTACGCGTCTATTTTTGTGTAGAGCGATTCTAATATTGTCCGCAACCGTTAAGTCATTAAAAAGTCTTATGTTTTGAAATGTCCTTGCAATACCAATTTCATTTAATTTATTTGAAGACATTTTCCCCGCTCGATATACTCTGTTATTTTTTCCCCAAAAGGATATTTCCCCTTCTGTTGGTTTGTATATTCCAGAAAGCATATTAAAAACAGTTGTTTTTCCGGCTCCATTTGGACCAATAAGGCCTACTAATTCGCCTTTGTGAATTTCGCAGGCAAATTTGTCTACGGCTCGTAATCCGCCAAATACTATTGAAATAGAAGCTTGCAAAAGAAGTTGTTTATTTTCCATTTTTTTCTCCTTTTGCACAAGTCTTTGTGCGTGATGTAATGTGCGTTACCTTTTGTTTAATAAAAAAACAAAGTTTTTCCCATGTGCGAACAAAAGATAATTCTTTCATTCCAAGTAGACCTTGAGGTCTAAATAACATTACCAATATTAAAATGATTGGATAAATAATAAGTCTAAAATCTTGTAAGAATCGTAAAAATTCCTGTAAAAATGTAAGCGTAAATGCTGCTATTACTGAGCCTGTAATTGATCCCATTCCGCCAAGAACTACAAATATTAAATAGTCAATACTTCTGTTAAAAGATGCTAGATCAGGCTTTATAAAACTTAAGAATGGGGCGTATAAGGCTCCGCCAATGCCTGCAACGAAGGAGGCAATAACAAAGCCAATCATTTTATAACGAAAAACACCGATTCCAGAAGAGGCGGCAGCTGTTTCATCTTCTCGTACTGCGAGGATTGCCCGTCCATAAGTTGAGCGCAAAAAGTTTTGTAAAAGGACAATAATAATTATAAGTGCAATAATTATGATATACCAGGCAAGGCTAGCATTAAGTGTCATATTTACGGCAGCTGGGTCTTCAAAACGTATCCCGTTTGGACCTCCCGTAAGATCCTTAAAATTCACTAGTAGAACTCGGATAATTTCACCAAAACCGAGTGTGACAATTGCGAGGTAATCCCCTTTTAGTTTGAGAGTTGGAAACCCAATAAAAAAACTTGTAATAGCGGTAAAAAGCCCTGCTAATACTATGCTCAGGTACATAGGAATACCTAGATTTTGTGTAAAAATGATACAGCTATATGCTCCTATTGCCATAAAGCCAGCTTGTCCAAGTGAAAGTTGACCTGTTATTCCGCAAATAATATTTACGCTTATTGCCATAATGGTGTTAATAGCAGCGAGCGTAAGGATTTGTGCAGTATAAGCGTCAATTATGTAGTATTGAATAAGAATACCTGGAATAAAAATTGAAAGCAGAGCAAAAACTGTCGGGATAAGAATGTTTTTAAAAGACTTGTTCATGAGCTTACACCTTTTCTCGTATTTTTTTACCCATAATACCTGTAGGTTTTACAAGAAGTATTATGATGAGAAGTGAAAATGAAATAGCATCTGCATATTGAGATGAAAGAAATCCTTTTGTAAGTGTTTCTCCAATGCCTAAAATGTAGCCTCCAAGCATAGCACCTGGAACAGAACCAATGCCGCCGAGAACAGCTGCAACAAATGCTTTTAACCCAGGCATTGTACCCATAACAGGGTCTATTTGAGGGTAGGCACTTGCATAAAGGATACCTCCAGCTGCTGCGAGGACAGCACCGAGTGCAAAAGTAAATACAATAGTTTTGTTGACCGAAATACCCATTAAGCTTGCAGCATTTAAGTCAAAGGAAACAGCTCTCATAGCCTTTCCTGTTTTTGTGTGATTGATAATATAGTTTAATACAATCATGAGGATAGCAGAGAACGCAATCACGATAAGCTGTATATTTGAAATAGAGATGGCTCCAAGTGAAATATTAACAATTTCAATAGCAGGATATTGTCTTGGGTTAGGGCCTATGAAAGGAAGTATACGAGCCCCATTTTGTAAAATTAAAGAAACGGCAATTGCGGTAATAAGAGAATTGAGCCTTGGGGCGTTTCTCAAGGGCCTATAGGCAAATCGTTCTATGACTCCTGCCAACAACGCGCAACAAACCATTGAAAATAAAAACGCAAACATCATCGAAAGGGGGCTTGGTCCCATTGTGCTCATGACAAAGTAACCAGAATAAGCCCCAACCATGAGTACATCTCCGTGAGCGAAATTTATCAGTTTAACTATTCCATATACCATTGTATAGCCTAATGCAATAAGTGCATAAATGCTACCGAGCGATATACCGTTTAATAATTGCTGTAATACTACATTTCCAGTTTCCACAAAAACTCCTATTTTCTAGAGTACATTCTTTACGCCTTTTGTATGTAATTATATACTCTCTCTTATTATACAATATATATGCAGTGAAGTAAATAACCTCATTCTTTTTTAGTGGGTTTATGCATATTTTTACTCTTGACAAGTGGAGTATGGCGTTTTACAATATAAAGTGATTTTATTTACTTTATATAAGGATGTTGTATGGCTCTTTCTAAAAAGATTCTTATTGGGCTTATTCTTCTTAGCTTCGCATTAACCGTATTGATATCTCGCTCTGATATTACGACGAGAAAAGAAAGGTTGGAGAATGTTGTCTCCCTTCATGTTGAGCGAATAAGAAATGAGGTTTTAAGAGCAGTGTACGCGACCGAGGTATTAAAGGAAGTGACGAGAGCCTCTCAGGGTAATTTATTGGTAGAAGATTTTAATGGCTTGGCGCGGGCTGTTGGGGATGGAATAAATTATATTACAATACAATATATGGAAGGTGGGATAGTAAAATATGCGTATCCTCTTGAAGGAAACGAAGCCACAATAGGGCACGATGTTTTAGCATCTGAAAGTACAGCTGTTGAAGCGCAAATGGCCATGGAAAAAAATAAGTTCACTGTTTCTGGACCTTTCAGTTTGATGCAAGGAATGCAAGGGCTCGCTATTAGGAATCCTTTGTTTTTAGAAAACGAGGACGGTTTATATTTTTGGGGTTTTATTACAATAGTTTTACCAGTTCCTGAAATTCTTCGAGACACAGGCGTGTTTGAATTAGAAGAGCTTGGATACCAGTATAAGATAATAGCCCAATACAAAAATGAGGATATTACATTTATTAAAACACCCCGATACAATGAAAGCTATGCAATGAGCTTGCCAATAGAGATTGGAGATAATACTTGGACTTTGTCAATGTACCGAACAACGGACAACCGTGCCGTTTGGCAAAATGCTATGTTTTTTGCTCTTATTTGCATGCTCATTTCTTTTGGAATATATTTAGCCTTAAAACGGGTAGAAAGACGTCTCAATAATGATATGCTTACTGGAGCATATAATCGACGGTTTTTAGAAAACTATATAAAATCAAAGCATATAACAAAATCTTATAACTTTGTACTTTTTTATATTGATCTCAACGACTTTAAACCAGTAAATGACACTTATGGGCACGAAGCGGGGGATTTGCTTCTAATTTCTTTTGTTAAAAGAGTGCAAGGTAACATTAAAAGTGATGGAGCAATTTATAGAATAGGTGGAGATGAATTTGTTGTTATTGTGCCTTCTATAAAAACTGATGAAGCAATACAACGCGTTGTAGAAAGAATCTCAACCTTGGCAAAAAAACCGTTTACCGTTAACAATCAAAAGCTTTCAATTTCTGCTAGTATCGGCGTTGCGTCTTTCCCCAATGATGGAGCTGATATAAAAACACTTTTGCAAATAGCAGATGAAAGAATGTATGAAGATAAGCAAGCGTATAAAAAGGCAAAAAAAACAATCGATAGGTAAGACAGTTTTTAAGAAAGGTATATATTGACAACTTATTCTATTCGGGGTATGCTTAAGAATATTAAAAAGTGACTTTCAGGAGGGAATATGAAAGAAAATGCCCTTGGCGTTAAATATGCTCATATGTTTGAAGATTTAAAAAAGCAAGGTAGTGAAGCACATATAATTGATGATACAAATGTGTATCAAGAAGGTAATAAAGAAACTCGTAAGCTAGTAGACCTTATGTTAAAAGATGGGCTTCTTGAAGGATCTCATCTACAAGGTAGGGAAAACTTTAAAGCCTTTTATGATGCTCTGTTAAATGGTAAAAGAGGACTTTTACTTGTCGAGCATTTTAGTAATATGGATCTTCCAGCTCTTTGTTATCTCTTAGAAAAATGTGGAGAACCTTTTGGAGCAGAATTATCGAATCGCATTGTAGCAATGGCAGGGATGAAGCTTAATGAGGCAAATCCTTTTGTAAAGGCATGGGCAGAAGCTTTTACGCGTATTGTTATTTATCCAAGTAGAAGTCTTGCTTCAATTATTGATCCAGAAGAAAGAGCAATCGAAGAAGCAAAAAGTCGCAAAATAAACATGGCCTCTATGCATGCATTAACAGAGTGTCGCCGCCATGGTAAGCCTGTATTGGTATTCCCCAGCGGGACTCGTTACAGACCAGGGAACCCTGAAACACGCAAGGGTTTAAGAGAAATTGATTCCTATTTAAGAATGTTTGACGTGATGCTCCTTGTATCGATTAATGGAAATTGTTTACGAATGGACCCCGATAAACCAGAAAATATGCTTGCAGACTTACTGATTGAAGACACCGTTATCATGACAGCAAGTCCTGTGATGGATTGTAGAGAATTTCGTCATAATGTCATTGATAATCTTGACGATTCTGTTGAAGATAAAAAGGTAGAAGTTGTTTCAAGAATTATGGAAATTCTCAAAGAGCAACATGACAGGCAACAGCCTTTGTATTTGGAAACATATAAAAGAATTACAGGAAAAGATTCAGATTACACGGTATAATCTAGGTTTGCATAATGAAAATAATTATTTCGCCTGCTAAAAAAATAAAAAAAGAAGCGGAATTACTTTTTGAACCCAAAATACCTATTTTTTTAGAAGAGGCAAAAAAACTTTCTCAATACTTGCAAACTCTTTCACTGGAAGAATTAAAAACATTGTTGGATTGTAATGATGATATCGCAAAATTAAATTATGAGCGATATAAAGATAATGATTTTGAAAAAAAACTCCATCACGCACTTTTGGCCTATGATGGGATACAATACAAATATATGTCGCCTCTTGTGTTTGATGATGATTGTTTTGAATATGTTTCTACTCATTTGCGCATTATTTCTGCTCTGTATGGACTTTTACATCCCATGGATGGAATTCAAGCATACAGGCTTGAAATGCAAGCAAAACTAAAGACATCATTTTGTAAAGATATGTACGATTTTTGGGGTAAAAAAATTGCAAAGGAACTTTCCCGAGATGAGACGCTCATACTTAACCTAGCTTCAAGAGAATATAGCAAAGTTGTAGAAAAACATCTGTGCCCTAATGTTTCTTTTGTTACCTGTATGTTTGCAGATATCCAAAAAGAAACGGGTAAACTTGTTGAAAAAGGCGTGTACGTAAAAATGGCTCGGGGCGAAATGGTGCGCTATATGGCAGAAAACAATGTTACTGATTTAGAAGAGATAAAGGCATTTAACGGACTAAACTATGTCTATAATGACAAGTTGTCGAACAAAAAATTACTTGCCTTTGTGCGCTAAATGACTTTATTTACCTTGACCACGCTATCTTTTTGGGTATATAATAGTACGTAGAGACGAATCATGAGAGTATTTTCAGCTTTTTGTGCAGTTCTGTGCATAACTTTAACGACAGTAGCGTATTTTCTCTTTTCTAACGCACCTAAGGCTATACGCGGTGAGGAGAAAACTATTTCCATTGAAGCTGATGGAAATATTGATTTGTACAGTCTAGACTTGCAAGGATTTCACTTTGTGGATAATACAAGTGCGGCAGTGCAACTTATATCAGTACCCTCTAGTGAAAAAGCTCGTGTGGAAGTAACATATAGCGAAGATTTAGACAAGTATGGCTTTGTAGTCGATATATCTAATAATCAAATTACACTTTCAATGGAAAGTGATGCTGTTCATCCAATACAATCTTTTTTAGTAAAAATATATGCACCATTAAGCCTTGTTAAAGTAAACGGAAGTGGTTATGCCTTAACGGTTGAAGGAACTTTTGCAAATTTGTTTTCTCTTTATGTAAGTGGTGATATAAAAACAGATGTAAGCCTTAGTGGTAACACTAATTTTGTTTTAGCTTCAGCAGGGTCTTCTATTGTTACAGTAAGTGGTAGCGCTTATAATACTCATATTGCATTGAGTGGAAGCACATCGGCTTATGCAGAAGAACTTGTGTGCAACTCTGCAAGGGTTTCTATTGCTGGTTCTGGAAAAACAACTTTGTCTATTCTCGATTCTTTAAGCACAATGCTTAAGGGGGATTCCTTTCTTGAATACTGGGGATCACCTCAAATAATTGAACAAGATATTGAATCTACCTCGACACTCACACAAATAAGTGCAACTATTCCTACTGTTTCTATTAACTAAACAATTACCTTCATTCGAATACTTTGGATACGCCTATTGTATTGTTTTAACACTGTGTAGGAAATGGAATCTTTTCGAATATTTTCACCTTCATCTGGTAAATAACCAAAGGTTTCAAGGAGCCATCCTCCAAAGGTATCTGAATCTTCAGACGCGAGATTTATCTTGAAAATACTATTTATTTCTTCTATCTCTATGTCTGCTGGTATAATAAATTCTGTTGGGTTAACAATGGTAATTCTGTCCTCTGCGGGGCGTATCTTCTTGTCATAACCTTCTGTTGCTCGACCAAATACGGCTTTTATAAGGTTGTCCATAGTGATTATCCCTGAAAAGCTTCCGTGTTCGTTTATAACTATTGCAAAATTTTGTTTTTCTGTTTTAAAAGTTTGCAAAATACTTAACGCATCTTTTGTCTCTGGAATGAATAATGCTTTTTTTGCAAGAGCCTTTACAGAAAAATCTTTTTTTGTGCCGTTGTAAAATAATACGTCTTTAAAATGGAGGATTCCAATAATATTTTCAGTATTTTCCTCATAAACAGGGAGTCTTGAATACCCAGACTCTGAAGTTAATTGTATGGCCTGAGCGTAGCTTGCTTTTGCATCAATCATTTTTACAAGTGTTCTAGATCGTTCTATGTCGTGTGCTCGTAAATCTGAAAATTCAAAGATTTTATGAAGCATGTCTTTTTCATCTGATTCTAGTATTCCCTCTTGCCCACCTAAGTCAAAAAGAGTTTTGAGTTCATCTTCGGTTATTTGTCTTGAGTCCGCTGAAGAAAATCGCTGGGAAGCTGCTTTTACAAGGTATGTAAACTTTGAGAATATAAACACAATTGGAAAAAGTATTTTTTCTAAAATACTTAATGCCCTAGCGAACCTTGCCGCAACTTCTTCACTTTTATAAGCGGCTATTGTTTTTGGTAAGATTTCTCCAAAGATGATAATAATCACGGTCATTGCTATTGTTGCTATTCCTGTTCCACTGTTACCCAAGAGACTAATGGCTAATGCAGTTGCTAAAGATGAAGCGAGTGAGTTTACAAAGTTGTTTCCAATAAGAATCACCGTTAAAAGAATATCTGTTCTGCTTTTTAGTTTTGCAATAAGCTTTGCTTTTGGGCGTTTTTCTTTTAGCATTTGACGTAAGCGCAGCTTTGGAATACTTAAGAAGGCTGTTTCGGACGATGAAAAAAAAGCAGATAGTGCAATTAAGATAACTAGTGCTGTGGCCATAAACGAGGTGCTCATACGTTTTCCGCCTTTATAAGTACTTTGCTTATTCGTTTTTTCTCAAGTTTTTTTACGGTAAAAGAAAAGCCTTCATGAACTATACTATCTCCCTCTTGTGGTAGCCTGTCTAAGGCTTCCATTATATAACCCGCAATTGTTTCATGATATTCTGATTCGAGTTTAATTTCAAATTGTTCTGCTAACTCACTTAATCGAGATTTTCCACTTACTAGAACTTCTGAATTTGTCATTTCAACATGAAGCTGTTCAACGGGTGCTTCATATTCATCCCCAACAACACCAAAAATTTCGCGAGAAATGTCTTCTTTTGTTATAATACCTGCTGTCCCAGAATACTCGTCGAGGACAACGGCAATGCTTTGTGTTTTTGCTCTAAAAAGCTGCTGAATCGTTGTCATATTTTTTGTTTCTGAAATATATAGTGCTTCACGCATTGCCTTTTTTAGGGAAAAGGATGCAGGATCTTTTTGATATGAAAGCATATCTTTAATGTAGAGAATACCCTTTATGTCATCAATATCTTTTCCGAGAACGGGAAATCGTGATAACTTTGAAGACTTTGCAAGTTGTAGAACTTCTACGTATGTTGCAGTTTCTGAAATGAAAGATATTTCTGTGCGGGGTGTCATTATATCGCGTGCGGCTAAGTCAGTAAAAGAAAAAACTCTGTGCAGCATGTGACGCTCTCGTTCTTCTAACACACCTTCTTCTTCACCGACTTCTATAAGTGTTTTAATTTCTTCTTCTGTAAAAGAGGCTTGCTTTTCTCCTGATTTAATACCGAATATTTTTATGAGCATGTGAGAAAACGAAGAAAAAATAACAATAAGGGGGCGAAACAAAATCGAGAAGAAAACTAAGAACCTTGAAAGAGCAAAGGCAATAGATTCTGGGTGCTGAGTACCGAGTGTTTTTGGAGTTATTTCGCCAAATATTAATAGGAGAACAGTTGTAGCAAGCGTTGCATATCCAACACCTGCAGGGCCAAACATTTCTAATGCAATTGAAGTAAGGATTGCAGAAAGGGCAATGTTCACAATATTGTTTCCTACTAAAACGGTGTTTAATAGCTTATCTTTATTGTCTAAAAGCTTTCCTGCACGCATTGCACCTTTATGCTTTTGGTTTCGTAAAAAACGCACGCGCAGTTTATTCACCGAAAAAAACGCACTTTCAGATGCCGAAAAAAGCATTGATAAAAAAACAAGTATCGCTGCTACTACAAGTAGTATAATTGTCTTTGAGTTCATTTATCTCCTAGAAAATATATTTTGAATAGTATACGTGCTTTTGTTATTTCTCGCAACTGCTAAAACAAAAAAATTAACCTTTTTTATATAAAATCTTCATAAAATTCAAAAAGTCTTTTATACCAAAATAGTGCAATTTCGTTCTTACCAATAAATGGCTCGTGATTAGCATTTTTTACTACTTCAAGGGTGCAAGAAGGAACTTTTTTTGCAAAGCTGTTTTGTCCTTTTGGCATAACAGTTGCATCTTGTTCTGCTTGTAAAAGAAGAATGGACGTTTTTATTTTTTTTAGGTTTCTTCTTTTAGTCAAGTATTTTATGTCTTTTAGACACTCACAAAGCCATAGCATTGTTCCGCCCCATGTTTGAAGTCGTTTATCGCTATAGCGAATTTTGTAAAAAAAAGAATGGCGAGGTACACTTGTGGTACTTAGCTTTTGCGTATTAAAAATTAAATCATCGAAAGGGAATTCTCTGTGTGCAGGATTAAGGGTAGTGTTTCCTTTTATTAGGCGTACAATGTGTGTCATAGGATAGCCAAGCCATAAGGGAAAGCCCATTAAATACACTTGCATCATTGGAGAGTTTAAAATAGCAGAGCTAAAGTCCTCTGTATATTTTGCAAGGTAAACTGCTCCAATTGCTCCGCCCATAGAATGACCAAATAGAAAAAGGGGTTTTCCGTTGGCAAAGGGTTTTGCCACTTTGTCAACAACACTTTTTGCATCCGTTACATACGTATTAAAGTCTTCGATATGCACTTTTGATGGATTATCTTCTACCGATTTTTCTCTGGGGGAAAACCCATGCCCATGATGGTCAAACCGGCAAATTGCATATCCTTGTTTGAGGGCATAGTATGAAAACTCATCGTACTTTGCACAGAACTCACAAAAGCCATGAAAGATAACTAAAACAGAATGAAAGTTGCCATCAGGAACTAGAGTTTCAACATGTATGTTCCCACCTTGCACGGATTCAACGGCATGAGTTGTTTTCCTCTTTTCTATAAAAGGAATTACGATTTCATCCATTTGTGCGGAAAAATCTTCTTCTTGTAATAACGTAATAGCTTTCATATTTTATGCCTCATTATATCTTGAGTTAGCAATCTCTCTGCAAACTCCATTTGACACAAAGTATTTTTACTTCTAATTTATTAATAATCTGCGTCATCTGCGAAATCTGCGGATATAGCATTTGACATTGTCCTACCAGCCGCCAGAGGCTCCACCGCCTCCAAAGCCACCGCCCCCACCGGAAAATCCGCCGAACCCGCCTCCGCCAAAGCTACCCCCACCGAATCCACCACTACGGTGTCCTCTTGAGCCACCTAAAAGGGATAAAATTCCCATGGCGAGCATCGCGTCTGCAGCACCACTTCTTCTTCCGTTTGAGTATCTCCTTCCTTTACCACTCATAGATAAAAACATAAAGCCAAAGAAAATGGCGAGTGTAAAAATAGATGCAATGGCGCTTGGTTCTTCTTTAGTATTGTTAGAAACCTGTGTTTTTGTTGACTCATCAATGTAACCTACAGCATCACCAACGGCTGTTTGAGTCATTACTTGAATACCTGCAATAATACCTGTTCCAAAGTCGCCTTGTTGGAAATAGGGGGCAATAATTTGTCTAATTATTTGACCGCTTAATGCGTCGGTTAAAACGGCCTCTAGCCCGTAGCCAACTTCTATTCTAATTTCTCTTTCGTTGTATGCAACGAGCAAAAGTGCGCCATTGTCTTGATCTGCGCTTCCTAATTTCCATTCGTCAGCAACTTGAATAGAATACATTTCGATTGATTCGCCTTCAAGAGATGGAATGGTAAGAACTGCCATTTGTATTCCATATTGTGCATTAA
>CAYJPS010000014.1:0-36813 GCA_964372135.1 uncultured Treponemataceae bacterium
CGAGCTTTTTTATTGTATACATGCAGACAGGATAGGCTAGGTGGCACACGCAAAACTCTTCAACAGAGCGACATAAAAAATCCCATAAATCCGTGTAATCTGTGGATCTTTCATGACTAATCTTGGTGGCACACGCAAAAATACCCAGGTATATCGCTTGAGAAAATAAGAAAAACAGTATATACTAATCTTGATGAAAAAATACATACTTACAACTTGCCTTACTTTTGTCTTATTATTCAATGTGCTATATGCACAAACGCAATCAGATTTAGTAGCTGAAATTACTGCAACTGGTAACAGAACACTTACCCTTGAAAATGATATTACCTTTGACTTTGGTGATTATGGGGAAACTCTTAAAAGCGGAGAATTATCCATTATCGGCAATGTACAAAATGCCTTTGATAATCCAGCAAATGTATTTACGTTAACTGGTTTTACCAGTGCCTTTTTAGATGTTGAAGAAAGTGCTACACTAAATTTAGAAAACATAAAATTAAGTGAAACAACATCCACTCGTGATAACATAATTACCAATAACGGTACTCTGAATATTAAAAACTCAATTATTTCAGATAATTTGAATGGACAAGGAACTAGTGTTATTTCAAATACCGGTAGTCTTTTTATCGATTCATCCCTTTTTGAAAATAATTCTGTTGCTTTAACAGGTAATAATGAGCACCAATTAGGTCGCGGTGGCGTTATTAGAAATTCAGGAAAAGCATTCATTACTAACTCAACATTTAGGCACAATGGTTCTCAACATGGTAGTGCTATATATAATTTAGAAAGTGGTTTTTTAGAAATTAAAGACAGTCTGTTTGAAAATAATTTTAACACGTATGATTCAGGTTATGCATATGGTAGTATTTATAACAAAGGTACACTTATAGTTCGACATACAGAATTTCTTAATAATACAATGGGCTCTGGAGCTGCTATTTATAATGAAGGAATTGCAACCATTTATGATTCCACTTTTACCAATAATAGTGCAAATGGACAAGGTGGTGCTTTAACAAATGCAAGTGGTGCAACAATGACGGTGTATAATTCAACTTTTGATGGAAATAATGCTGTTAGTTCATCCGCAGCTATTAATAATGCTTTCGGCGGTAACTTGAACATTATTGGCTCTACAATTCAAAATCATACTGTTATTACCGATGTTCCTGTCGATGATGATAGATGGGATAGGGACAATGGTGGGGCCATTTATTTTTATGGACAGCAATATCATTGGGATGATAACGGTAATTATGTTGAAACAATTCCTTCAGGACATTTATATATTCAAGATTCTCGCTTTTTATATAATACGGTAAGTCGCGGTGGTGGTGCAATATACAATGCAGGATATGCAACTATTATTAATACTACATTTGAAGGTAATAAGTCTGACTTAGAGCACGGTACTACAGAAGGTAATGCCGGAACTGGTGGAGCTTTTTACGATTATAATCAAACAGACATGCCTACTATCATACGGGATTCATATTTTATAAGTAATTCGGCTTACTCAGCAGGTGCCATTTACCACCCAACAGGGCATCTCATAATTGAAAATACGACCTTTGACAACAACAGTGCCATTGACAAAGGTTCTGCAGGAGCATTGCAAAATGGCGGTGCAAACTCGTACCTTGACATTACAAATTCTACTTTTTCTAATAACTATGCAGGCCACGGTGGAGGAATATTTCATCAATCAAAAAATGCCATGAATATTAGAGGCTCTACTTTTACTGGAAATGAAGCAGAAAGTTACGGTGGAGCAATGTATCTAAGCACTCATGAAATTGTTAAGGGTGTTGCAAGTACTGCAGTAAAAAATGATACATTTATTACAAATTCAACCTTTTCTGAGAATGCTGCAAGAAGTGGAGGCTCAATCTACCTTTTAAGTAATTTAGAAATAAAAAATTCTATGTTTAACAATAATACGGTAGAAAGTACAGGTGGAGCAATTTTTGTTGGAAGTGATAACTATCACAGCGGAATAGCAACAATATCCAACAGTACATTTATTGAAAACTCTGCAGGGAACGGAGGGGCTATATCAAATAATGGAACTCTAACCATATACGATAGTATTTTTGAAAAAAATAAAGCTGGTGCTGGCTCTGCAATACTAAGCCATGGAAATGTAAATATTTATAATAGCGTTTTTAAGAATAATATTTCTACGTACTCAACAGATTATACCTACACTACAGGAACGGGTGTCATTGACGGGAACGGTGTTATAAATGTGTATAATTCTTCTTTTCTAAACAACTATCATATTTCAGATAATACTTACGATTATAGTGGCGCAATTTCAGGTAGAGGAGAGGTGAATATTATTGCTAATAATGGAATAAGTTTATTTTCTGGAAATATTTCAAATGGTAACTTTGCATCTCTTTTTGTTCGTGCTCATAATGAAATAAATTTGTTTGCCGGTAATAATGGCTCTATTATCATTAATGATGCTATTGGCATTATGTATGGAGGAAATTTACATATAAATAAAGATAACACACAAGGTTTTGCAACCAATGGAGTTATTGAAATTAATGATGAAATAAAACGACTTGGCGTAGTAAATGATAATAATTATTCTGTAAATCTCTATAACGGAACTTTAAAATTTGGAAGTGCAACCGTAAACTATGATACTAACGGCGATGGTATTGGTAATGGAAATGTAACCAGTCATGGAAGTATTGCTAACGAGGTTACGTTTAATGTGTATGGAGGAAAAGTTAGCACTGCTAATAGCGAAATAAGAAACACAAATCTTGGAAACCTTAATCTTTTTTCAAATGCACTCTATGATTTAGATGTAGATTTAAATAATGCCGTTGCCGACATTCCAACGGCTACTACCTTTAATGCAAATGGCAATGGTTTTTTAATAGATACAATTCATCTTTTTGGAGATACTGATAAGAGGTATACTGAAGTTATAGTAAGTGATGGAAGTATTGATGTAGGGTTAAGTGAACATACTGTTGCAGCATATACTCCAATGTATCGTTATGAAATTAATGATGCTAAATTATCATCTGACGGAATATTAGGATTTTCAAGGGATATAGAAACCTATCGAGGCTACAATCCAAGTCTTTATGCAAGCTCAATAGCCTTGTTGTCTGGAAATTTTTTAAGTGTAAGTTCTGACATAATAAAAACTCTAGCAAGTGCTGAAAAAACTACAGATAATGTTATAGGTTTTACACCACATTTTTCATATCAAAATGTAAAAATAATTGACGGATATGAAGTTTCAAGCACTCATTATGGTTCTATGTTTGATGTTAGGCTCTCAAGAGACTTCTTGCTTTCGGCTTCGTATATGGGTTCTTTTCAATCGTATGAAAAAACATCAATGTTTCAAAACGCTGTGCAATTGGTTTTATTTCACTTTTTTGAGAAAGAGAACCTTTTTGTTAACTCCGCTTTTAACATAAGTGGCAATGGTGTACATGCACAGACAATGTATGGCAAAGATGTTTTTCCAATCCTATCTACAAGTATAGCCACTAATATTGGATATCACTGTAACCTAGGTTCAAAAAGTATGTTACTGCCTAGTTTGCAACTTTCTTATGTGTTCTCAAAATCTTTCGATTATACAAGTGCAAGTGGAATAGATATAAGAACAAGCGCTCTTAATGCATTTAGTGTTGTTCCTTCAATTAAATTTGAACAAAAAATTGACTCAACGTTGAGCATTCATGCATTTGTAAAAGGAAGTTTGAATTTCAACACTAATGTCGCAGCTACAGCAAATAATGTTGATTTACCAGAGATGAGCATAGGCCATTATATACACTACGGTTTTGGCGTCTTAAAAAGTATATCGAGCGATGTAGAGGTTTTAACAGAAATCTCTGGCTATAACATAGCACGAAATGGCATTGATACCACTTTTTCAATAAAAAAAGCCTTTTAACAAGTATATTCGTGAGTTGTTTTTTTTATTTTTTTCCGCTATACTATACGTATAATGTATAATAGTCTAACAGGAATAATTACATACAAAGGGCCTCAAGCAGTATATTTACAAGTTGGCGGGGTGGAGTGGGACCTGATGGTCCCTGATTCAGCCCTCGACGCTTTACCACCACTTGGTGAAGAAGCTAAAATATACACATGGCTTTATCATAAAGAAGACTCAATGAGAATGTTCGGTTTTTCAAGCCTTACAGAACGTTCTGTGTTTATTGATTTAATGAAAGTTGACGGAGTTGGGCCAAAGGCTGCAATAAAGATTTTATCTTCAATTACTGCAAAAGACCTTGTAGAAACCTTAAATACTGATGACATTGCTCGTTTAGAGACTATTTCTGGTATTGGTAAAAAAACAGCTCAAAAAATGATGCTCGCACTAAAAGGAAAACTTCACTTAGATGATGGTGCAAAGTCGTCTTCTTCTTCGAGCAGAGCAACTCAATCATCGCCTTGGGAAGATGTTGTTACAGCTCTTGTAAATATGGGCTACGAAAAAAAACAATGCGAGCAAGCTATTTCAAATTTACTAGATGAATTAAAATCTGATGACGACTTTAATTCAAAAAATAGGCAGGGGCAAGAAGAAATTCTTTTCCGCCGTGCAATTGTAGACTTGATTTAATTAGGAATTATGAATGCGGAATTAGGAATTACATTTTAAACTGCACCCCATAAAAAGGACAAAAAAGTGGAAAAAATATATCTTGTAAAATCAGCCAACTACCTAAATCCAACACAAAAAAATCTGCGTAATCTGTGTAATCTGTGGATAGATACTATAAAAAGAGATTACTGCTATGAATAACGATGCAATTATACGCCCTGATAGCGTTTTACGAGAAGATGAAAATGATACAAATTTACGACCTCAATTTCTTAATGAGTTTTTAGGCCAACAGAAAATAAAAGAAAATTTACATGTCTTTATAGAAGCTGCCAAAACTCGAAACGAAAGCTTAGATCACCTTTTTTTAATAGGCCCACCAGGACTCGGAAAAACAACGCTTGCACAAATTACCGCGCATGAGCTTGGCGCAGACTTTAAGGTAACATCGGCTCCTGCGTTAGACAAGCCAAAAGATCTAGCTGGAATTCTATCGACCGTAACAGAACGCACGGTATTCTTTATAGACGAAATTCACCGATTAAAACCTGCTATTGAAGAGATGCTTTATATAGCAATGGAAGATTATGAACTCGATTGGATAATTGGACAAGGGGTTGCAGCGCGAACGGTTAGAATTCCAATCCCCAAATTTACTCTTGTTGGAGCTACTACAAAGGCGGGAATGGTTTCTAGCCCACTTATTAGCCGCTTTGGAATTGTACAACGCTTTTCATTTTATGAAACGGCAGAGCTAGCAAGCATTATAAAAAGAAGTGCAAGTATTTTAAATGTTACCATAGACGATGACGCGGCTAATCTTATGGCAAATTGCTCGAGAGGAACACCGAGAGTAACAAATCGCATTTTACGCCGAATGAGGGACTTTGCTCAAGTGTTCGGAAAAGGACATATAACAAAGGAAGTTGTAATAAGTGGCTTACAAAGGTTGGAAATAGATTCACTCGGCTTGGAAAAACACGATAGAGAAATTCTAAATACCATTATACAAAATTTCAGTGGTGGGCCTGTAGGAGCTGAAACATTGGCAATATCAATAGGAGAGTCTGTTGATACATTAGAAGATTATTATGAGCCATTTCTGATACAATCTGGTTTAATACACAGAACACCACGCGGGAGAATGGTTACAGAAAAAGCTTATGAACACTTAGGAATAGAGAAGTATAAAAACAATGCTAACGAAAGATTTTTATTTTGATTTACCAGATGAGTTAATTGCTCAGCACCCCTCAACAGTTCGCGGTGATGACAAGCTCATGGTTTTGAGTCGTAGTTCAGGTACCGTAACGCATAAGGCAATGAAAGATTTAGCAGATCTTATTGAACCAAATGTTCTAATGGTCTTTAATAATTCAAAAGTAAGGCGTTCCAGAACCTATGCAGAAAAAATATCCCAAAACCCTAATGAACAAAAGTCATCTAAACCTGTTGAATTCTTAGTTCTCGAAAATGTTACAGGTGAACATACGACTACAGAACAGTGGCGCTGCATGGTAAAAAATGCAAAAAAACAAAAGGTTGGAAACGAATATCGCTTTTTGGATGGAACAATCGGAACAATAGTAGAAAACGAGCATGATATTGGTACAGAGTTTAGAACACTTTCATTTTTACTTCCAAATGGCGAAACGAAACTAACTGAATCTTGGTTCGAGAAAAATGGGCATATTCCACTTCCTCCCTATATTAAAAGAGACGATGATGACAATGATGGAGAGCGCTATCAAAATGTGTATGCAAAAGAAACTGGTTCTGCAGCTTGTCCAACAGCAGGCCTTCACTTTACAAATGAATTGCTTGAAATATTACAAAGTAAAGGCGTTGAAATAGCGTATATTACACTTCATGTTGGCTTAGGTACTTTTTTACCTGTGCGTGCAGAAAAAATTGAAGAACATACAATGCACAGAGAGTACTATGAAATTACTAAAGAGTGCGCTGAGAAAATAAATAAAGCCAAAAGTGATGGAAAAAAAATACTTGCAGTAGGGACAACATCAGTTAGAGCATTAGAGTCAAGTTGGGATTCAGAAAAAAAATGCATAATTCCAGGTACAAAATCTACTGCAATATTCATTCGGCCAGGATACAAATTTAATACGGTAGATCAATTGTTTACTAATTTTCACACACCTGAATCTACTTTGCTTATGCTAGTCAGTGCATTTGCTGGAAAAGAAGAAATTTTTGACGCGTACAAAAATGCTATTGAGCACAAATACCGCTTTTTTTCTTATGGTGATGCAATGTTAATTAATGAATGAGCAAAATCGATACTAGAAGTTCTTTAATTCCGTGAGCGCTTGCTCCAATAAGTTTAAAAATTGGTTTTTAAGTATTGAATTTTCATTATTCTCTGAGCTTTCAATTTTCTCATCATATAATTTCGATGCTTTTTCTAGTAGTGTTGAGCAATCCTTTTCAGATAAAGGTAGCCGTGCTCCAATAAGTGTATTTTCCAACTCTCTGCTTCTAAATGTAAACTCTCCAGCGAAGGCAATGCGTAAATCATTTAAGTATGAACCTTTGCTTGAATCAGCTAAAAATGTAAACGAAGCACTTTTTTCATTTTGCTCATATGGAGATCCAAGTTTTACATAATTGGCAGTAGACCAATCTTCTATTGGTACTCTAATTTTTGTGAGAAAAAAACCTGATGGTACTTCTGTAAATTTTGAAAGCGTTATAATTCGTGATTCTGCAGAGCTACGAAATTCTAACGCTGCGTCTAAAGCTAGTAGAGGTGAAAACAAACTCATCTTATGGTTGCTATGGCAAATATTGCCTCCAATTGTTGCAATATTTCCTACATTATGTGATGCTATTAGTGAAGCTGCTTCGTATAGAAATTGAGGAATTCGATTTTTTCCAACTTCAAGAATTTGATTTATTGTAACAGCAGAGCCAAACTCAATAAAACGTTCTGTTTTGTTTATTTCTCTTAGCTCATCAATATTTCCGATAAACAAACATGATTGTGGAAGCTGTAGTTTTGTTCTGTGAGTTTGTTTATTGCATAGGGTTGCACCTGCAAAAATATGTAAATCTTTTGTGTTTTTTAAGTGATATAGTACTTCATGAATAGTAGAAGCATTAAAAACAGTAACTTTATTTTCTGCCATATTCTAGCTTTCCTTTTCTTTCCAAGCGAATATCATATGCCTTAAGTACCGCATCAATGAGTAGTTCAGTATTTGTACAAAGACAAGTAAATGTTCTCATGCGACGCAATATGTCTCCTCTTGTTGGGGTTTCTTCGCTATTAATTATCTCATGTATTGCAAAAATCTTTCCTGCAGTGCAGAATCCACATAGGGTTACATTAGCTTTTTGTAATCCTTGGATTATGTCTTCATATTCATCTGTTAAAGCAAAATGTTCTAAGGTAATGATACGTTGAGTTGTAATTAACCCAATCGGAATGAGACAAGAGGGAACTGGCTTATCATCCATGAGTATAGTACAGGAACCGCAAATGCCCTTTGTGCATCCACACTTTGCAGAAATAATATTTTCATTTCGAAGTAATGATAGGAGCGTTTCATCTTTTTCAGCATCTGTTAAAATGACAGTATTATTTATTGATAGGCTTGTTTGCAAGTACTTCCTCCTCAATGGTATTTTGTGCACTTATGTGGAAAACTGTATTAAAGTGTTGGAATATTGTCTTTTGCTCAACAGGATAGTTTGTAAATGCTTGTGCGACAGTTTGTGACAATGCATTGCAAATCGCAGACGGAAGAGTACTATAAACAAGCTCTCGTATTTGTTTTGGTTCATCAGTGCTTGGTAAAAATGTTACTGATATGTCTGGTGGTGCATATGTTTGATTTTTCATTGCCTGTGAAATAATTTTATTCACACAGCTTTGTATGGCGTAGCGTGCTTTCTTTTTATTCATAACGGTGCCTGCATCAATAGAAATCCAAATACTTCTTACCTCAAAAGAATGAATAGGCATGTTTAGTTCAATTTCTGCAACTAATGCAATCCATGACGTTGCGTAAAATGGTTTTCCAGTAAATGTTGTTGGATTCCATGTTTTTTTATTTGCTAAGTTAAATGTACGTTTTACTGTAATTGGCAAGGGCTGGTGAAAACGAAGTTTTTGTAGTGCTAAGCAAGCTTTTTTTAATAGTTGGGATGTGATATGCATATTACTAAGCATTGTTTCAGGAACACCAGCTTCTTCACTTTGGCCAAATATATTATCAATTGTAATATCTTCAACGTTTATAGAGAGAATTGTACTTGCCATTTCTTTCCAAATTGAAGCAATTGTTGTAGAAGCATTTAAGACCTTAATAATTACCTTGCTGTTTTTATCAATGGTTACTTCCAAACTTTGTAAGCTAGTATCAATCATTGCCCCTAAAAAACCATTAGCTTCGTATGCCGTTGCTAAGCCAATACCACGTACAGGGAAAAATTCATTTTTAGATTTTTTTGTAAAGGGGTTTAGTTTATATGTTTCATATTTTCTAAAATAATCACTTTTTTTCAACGCCATTTGTAGTACGTCTTTATAGGGAGCTGTATCAAGAAAGAATAAATATTTTTTTGTTTGATTGTGAATATTTTGCAATCGAACTTCACATGGATCTATATTTACTTCTTCAGCTATTTTTTTCATATGGCTTTCAATGGCAAAAAAGCAGTGATAATCGAGCCATCTAATAACAGAAGTCCCAGGTGGGTTGTTGCTTGTTTGTGCAATTACTTCAATATTTATTTTTTTTGGTGAGTAAGCTCCCATGGCGGAAATTGTTAATCTATCTACAATTATTGATGCAAAGGGATTATATGCTCCAACATCTATAACTATTTTAGCATCACAGCTTTGAATTTTTCCAGCTTTTGATATTTTTGAATCGTGAAAAACAGTTACACTATTTTGATAATTATCATAGCTTTCTTGTTCATCTTGAGAAAGACAAAGTAAAATACTTTTCTTTGTTAATAAAGATGCAAGCGCACATTGGATTGTTAACGTAGTATTTTTCCACGGAGCATTTTTTTCAGAGATAGGTAGTTTTGTTTTATGTATTATTATATTCTCCGATGAGTAACCTGTAATTGCAGTTAGGTTTTTTCGCAAGTTACTAGCCCATACTGTAGGAGTATATATGTTTAGTGTTTTTGGTCCAGCATAACAAAGGGCTCCGTTCGTTTCAGCAGTTTCGTCAATATCAAGTTTTAAAGTATACTCTGTTTCGATATGATGCTCAATTGAATCTTTGAGTGTCTTTGTTCCCCCATACGATACTTTTCTATTTGCCACTATATTCTGTGTAAGTGATGCATCTTTAGTGTCTGCCTGTGTGAAATCTTCAGTAAAAACTACATTGATTGATTTTAGTAAATCATGCAGTCTTGTTAAGTTTGGGCCTGTTAAAATACCAATAGGCTCGCCTTTGTATGATATCTTTTCTTTTGCTAATACAGGAAAACTTGTAGAAAAAACATTAATCCTTTCTGTGTTAGGTAAATCATCTGCAGTAAATAGTGCATAGCCTTCAGGTACATCTTCAATTGTTATGGAACGAATTGCTCCCGATGAAATAGGACTTCTCACTAATACAGCTCTCAACGTTGATTTATCATATAAATCACTATAATATGACGAAGTGGAAATGAACGTTTTAACTGTTTCCTTTTTTTGTTTTGCCATACTATCTTATCCGTTATAATTGTTTTGGCCAGTTTTTATAACTTCGCTTATAACTTGCTCAACCATTTGAGCTGTCATATCTGGCCATAGGGGAATACTAATTGTAGATTCATATTGTCTTCTTGTATTCGGGAAATCTCTCTTTTTCAGTTTATATGTTTTCTTAAAATACGTAAATGCATAGTGAGGAATAAAATGCATAGAAACATTTATTCCATTTTTTTGTAATATTTGTGCAAATTCATCACGACTAACCAAAAGTTTGTTTTCTTTTACTCTAAGTAAATATAAGTGCCAAGAATTTCCTTCTTCATCTGGTGGACATTCTAAAAAATCATACTCCTTAAAAGCTTGTGTGTATTGTAAGGCAATTTTTTTTCTTTTTTCAAAGAAGATATCACTTTTTTTAAGCTGCTCTATACCAATAGCAGATAAAATATCGGGTAAATTACACTTATAACCAGCTTGGATAACATCATATTCCCAAGAAGCATTATCAGATGTGTATCTATTCCATACGGTTCTATCAATTCCATGCATTCTCATAGTTGAAATTCTTTTTGCAATGTCATCATTATTAGTGCAAATCATTCCACCTTCTGCAGTAGTTATTGTCTTAGTTGAATAAAAAGAAAAAACTCCAATATCTCCCAAGGTACCTGCAAAACCATCTTCAGTTTTAGATGGAAATGAATGTGCCGCATCTTCAATTATTTTTACACCATATCGTTTTGCTATTTCTTTTATACGCTTCATATTGCACACATTACCTGCAATATGTATAGGAACTATAGCCCTAATTGAGCGATCTTTTGCCAGTTTTTGCTCAATTTGCTCTGGGCTTATACTATATGTATCTTTTTCGATATCTGCATATACGATCCCACCGCCTAAGTGAATTGCGGCGGTAGCAGTAGAAACAAAAGTATACGGGCTTGTTAAGATTTTTGTTCCTTCACGAATTCCACATGCTTCCATTGCGAGCATTAACCCTGATGTTGCACTGTTCACAGCTATTGCGTGCTTACATCCGACCTTTTTAGCAAATTCTTTTTCAAATTCAAGGGTTACTTTACCTGTGGTAAGCCATCCTGATCGCATAACTTCGAGAACTGCATTTTCCTCTTCTTTCCCAATGGATGGTAAAAAAAATGGCACTGACTTACTTTGTTGCATGTTTAAAATCCTTGTATGATGGTATGTGTTCCATTAAAATTGATATTAGTTTATTTCCATCGCGATAATGTATATTTTTTGAATCGATGCATATTGGTATTATTTTTTCTAAAAGATTTTCTAGGCAGTTTTCACCTTTTTCACTAACTGGAAGTGCTTCACTACATGTGAGTCGTAGTATTTTGGGAAATTCTGTTTGCTGAGGATTTTCTTCTTGTGTCCACAGTGGCTCTTCCAAACGTTCACCTGGTCGTAAGCCTATATACGAAATTTGCACATCCTTGTTTGGTTCGAATCCTGAGAGTTCAATAAACTGAATAGCAATATCAGTTATTTTAATTGGCTCACCCATGTCTAATAAATACGATGCAGCGTTACTACCAACGCCTCCAGTTTTTAATACTAAAGAACATGCCTCTGGTATAGTCATGAAGTATCGTTTAATTTCAGGGTCAGTGATTGTAAGTGGGCCACCTGTTTTTAGTTGTTCTGCAAATAGGGGTAAAATGGAACCTCTTGAACCAAGTACATTTGCAAAGCGAACAAACATAAATGCACAATTTTCATTTTTTGCAGATTTTGCTGCTGATAAAACAAGCTTTTCACACAGCATTTTTGAAACACCATAAACGCTAACAGGTTCTACAGCCTTATCGGTTGAAATAAGGACAAAGCGAGACACGTTTGCTGTCAAAGCGGCATCAAGGATATTCTTTGTTCCTAGAACATTGTTTTCTACAACAGCAACAGAGTTTTCTTCCATAAGTGGTACATGTTTATAAGCAGCGCAGTGAAAAATGACATCACATTTTAATTTTTGTATAATATTATGCATGTACTCTCGGTCTTTTAGGTCTCCAATTACAGGAACAATTGTTGCCTTTTCTCCGACTCCTTCTTTTTGTAGGAGACGCAGTTCCTTATCTATTTGATAAATAGAGTTTTCGCCATGCCCAAAAAGGTATAACCTTTCTGCTCCGCCTGATAATAATTGCCGCGCGAGTTCTGAGCCAATAGACCCTCCAGCTCCAGTAATTAAAACCCTCTTGCCGCGTAAATAGGCCAAGCTTTCCTTTAATGAAATGGTAATAGGGGTTCTACCAAGAATATCTAATGGGTCAATTTGTCGTGCTTGGATGAGGTGTGCATTTCCTTCTACTATTTGAGACACAGCTGGCAATGTTTTTATTTGTGTGAATCCAGACTTTCGCAATGATTCATATACCGTTCTAATTCGAGCATTCGTTGCAGTTGGCATTGCAATAATAGCTTCATCATAAGGTGAAAGGTGCAGAGATGCAACACATGACTCTATTGGTCCAAATACTGCAATTCCGTCAACCATTGTTCCTATTAATGTTGGGTCGTCATCAACAAATGCAACAGGGGTTCCGAATATTTTTTTACGTCGTAACTCAGATGCAACCATTTGCCCAGCAAATCCAGCTCCAATAATATAAACACGAACATTACTTTTAGTCATGTTTTGCTTCCTCCAAAACGTCAAAGGCTAAATCAATTACAAACTGTTCATTTGAAAAGTCAAGTGCAATTTTTGCGCGCTTTTTCCGCTTATCAACCTTTACAATTGAACCTTCAAATCCAAGTAAAGGCCCAGATTTAACGACAATTCTATCATTTTCATCAAAAATTACGGTAGAAATTTCTGCAACACTACCCATACTTATAAAACGCTTTAATATTGATAGGTCTCTATGTTCAAGTGCACATACATTTTTATTATCTGGTAAAAATCTTAAAAATGATTTTGTTTTTTTTATAATGTTAAACAATTCAGAGTCAATGCATTCAGTTTCAATAAAAATATAACCTGGAAAAATTGGTTTATACTCATCAATGATTTTGCCAGCTTTTCGTATTGGCAATTGTCTTTTAAGAAAAAAAAATTTCTGTTGTTCCATTCGAAATGCAAGGGATGTATGTAAGGTGGCAATAAAAGAATCCTCTTTTAATGTTTGCACTTGAGCCGCAAAATAGTTCATAGTATATAATATCATAAGCTTGAAGTTTCATCAACTTTTTTTTACTAACATTGGAAAAAAATATTCCGATAATGAAGAGAGGTTAATTAATGAAATTGTTTTGTATGAAATTTGCAGTAATTTTACTCATAAGTACAGGTTTATGTGCCTTTTCGCCATCTATTGTTGTTCAAATGGTTCAGCACGACACGGACAGAAGTGAATTAAGAGAGAGTACTTTTATACTAGAAAATGGTATTTTGGATGCTTTTTTTGATGCAGGGTATATTGTATCGAGTCTGCCTACTACTATCAATCAAGATGTTGTAGAGATGATGACAGAAACAACTGCAATTGCCAGAGAAGGGTATATGAGCTATGTTGTATACATTAGCGTATTCTATCATTCTTATGGTTTGGAAAAGGACGAAACAATTTCAGTTGAAGATATAGAAATAGTAAACTGGAAAGTTGTAAGTACAACAGATATGAGTGTGCTAGGTGAGGGCGAAACAGACATTGCATACAGAATTCCTGGGGAAAATGATCTAATAGCAATGAGAAATTTTTCAAATGATCTTGCTACACAAATAAAAAATGAGTTTGATAAAATTTTATGAGGGGAAATAAAATGAAAAGTAGTTTAATAAAACTTTTGACAATTGTATTGGTAAGTTCAATGTTGTTTGCAACAACGAGACCATCAATCGAGGGCAGAGCGTCTGTAGCTGAACAGGGTGATTTGCCCCCAGGAATGTATATTAAAGCACATACATTTTTACCTGGTGACACAGTTATAATTACGAACCCTTCAACTAAGGTGAGTGTTGAAGTTTTTGTATTTGAAACAATTGATGAAGGCGTTGCCGCAATTGTGTCACAAGAAGTAGCAGAGAAACTATTTATTACAAACAATTCTGATACTATGGTGCAAATACGCAAGGTTATTGCTTCTGCAGAAATTGCTGAGGCAGAGTCTGTTTTTGACAGAGATGAGTCTGTAGAAACTGAAAATGCCTCAGATGAAGTATTTGTTGATGATTCAGAGCTATACGTTGAAGAGAATATCGAAGAGAACATCGTTACATTGTTTGATGAACCCGAAGTTGTTTTAGAAGATACAACTTATGAAGATGTTCTAATAAGTGAAGAAATACTTACAAGTAATGAAGTAGACTCGGAAGAAGTTTTTATAGAAGAGTTTACTGATGTAATAGTTAGTGCAGAAGTTATTGATGAACCTATTGAAGATTTTTCTGAAGAAACGCTTGTGTTTACTCCATTTTCTGATATGACATCTTTATTTGAAGCACCTGTTGAAAGCGAAGAAGAATTGGTTGATGAGGTTGTAATAACTGAGCACCCTGTAGTAGAAGAAATTTTTGAAGAAGAAATAATAGATGTTGTAGTAGCTAATGAAGAAGAAATTTTTGAAGAAGAAATACTTGAAACTGCAGAACTTAGCATTTTTGAAGAACCAGTGATTGAAGAACCAATAATTGAAGAACCAATTATTGACGATGTAGAAGTAGTTGAAGCTGTTATTGAAGAAAAAACAATTGAAACACCAAACATTTTGATTCCTACAGAAGAAAATCCACCGCTTTATGCAGGAATAGAAGATGAGCCAGAAGTAACCTTCAACTCAGATTATATACTAAATACACCAGAAGAAGTTGTTGAAGATGCAGTTGAAACTGAAACGGTCGATATATTTGCACTCACACCTGCAACAGAATATGTTGAAAAGGTACCTGCATTTTCTGGTAATATGAATAACTATATTGTAGACTCCATAAGTATTGATGGTTCAAGAAAGTTTTATGTTCAATTAGCAACATACAGAGATAGTGAAAATATTAATTCAGTGTTAGCAAGCTATAGCGAAAAATACCCAATGGCATTAGTTCGATCACCCGTGGTTAACAACGCATATCAGGTGGTTGTAGGCCCATTAACAAAGGATGAATACACTGTAGTACTAGAACGATTTAAAAGCTACGGATATAAAGATGCTTTTTTAAGAATTGCTGAATAAAAAAAGGGGCTGTCTAAAAAGTATAACTTGATAGACAGCCTTTTTTTGTTAAAGTTAAATTACAGTACCATCATGTATAATTGCATTCTTCGTGATTACAATTATACCGTCTTTTACAAAGAAGTTTCCATGATCGCCTTCTGGAGGCAATGTACCAAGTCCAATACTACAATTTTTACCAATTCGAGCATTTTTATCAATTATCGTATTCTTTATTTTTGTAGCACTTCCAATTCCTATGTTCGGAATATTTTTTTCGGCATTATTCAATTTATCGTTTTCTGTCTCATAGAAATCAGCGCCCATACATATAACATTTTCAAACTCAGATTCAAGTTCGAGTATGCTTCTTATTCCTATAACACAATTTTTTATAGTAGATACATTAATTATACATCCCTCACATGTTATTGAGTTATACATGGTTGCATGGTTAATCTTTGAAGGTGGAAGATTTCGCGGCTTTGTATAAATAGGTGAAACAGCATCATAGAAGTTAAACCTAGGTGAAAAGGTTGTAAGTTCAAGCGTAGAATCAAAAAAGCTACGTAGAGTACCAATGTCTTCCCAGTAACCATCGTAAATATATGAAAATACTTTTCGGGTTTTAATTGACTCTGGGATAATAGTTTTACCAAAATCTTCATAATCATTGTTTAATGCATCTTCAAGAACATCTGCATTAAAAATGTATATACCCATAGAAGCAAGATAATCCTTGCCTTTTGTTGCACCTGGAGTTCTCGATTCATCAGGGATAATCCAGCCAGAAATATCTAAGTCTGGAGCAGGTTTTTCCATAAATTCAGTAATATTGAGGTTTTTGTTTACCTTCATAATACCATACTCGGAAGCATCTGTACGCGTAACTGCTGTTGTAGCTATTGAAATTTCTGCTCCTCTATTAATATGGTCATCTAAAAATTTATCTAAGTCCATTTGATATAATTGGTCTCCAGATAAGATGATATAATGAGTTGGCTTTTGTGTTTTAAAATGCTGGAAATTCTTTCTTACTGCGTCAGCAGTTCCTTCATACCAGCCTGAATGTTCCAGAGTTTGCTCTGCTGCCAAAATTTCGACAAATCCTTGTGAAAACCTATCAAATGTATACGCTTTTGCAATATGCATATGTAATGAAGCTGAGTTAAATTGGGTTAAAATATAAATTTTATTAAATCCCGAATTAATACAGTTCGAAATAGGTATATCGACTATACGATGTTTACCCCCAAATGGTACAGCAGGCTTTGAACGCTCACGTGTAAGTGGATACAGACGCGTACCCTTACCACCACCTAAAATAATTGATAGTACTTTCCTCATAACAACCTCTTCTTGTTTAAATTATCCTCATATACATTGTACACTAGGTTTTTAAATAAAGCAAACATTATTTTGAAAAAATTGCAAATAGTATGCTTTAAGTGAGAACTTCTGCTATACAATTGTGTATTTTACACAGTATTTACAAATTAAACCTTTTAGATTTTACATGGAACTTTTATAGTGCTTGCAAGAACAAAGTGCTACACAAAAGAATGTGGAGCACAACACTACAAAAAAGCTCACAAAGGGTTGGGCTTAAGGGAGTAAAAATGAAAAAGGTACTTTTAGTAGCACTCGTTGCAATGATGGCAACAATGGTATTTGCTGGCGGTAATGCAGACAATGACACAATTTCTGTAATCACTCGTGAGGATGGTTCAGGTACACGTGGCGCATTCGTAGAACTTGTAGGTCTTGATGAAGGCGGAAGCGACAATACTAGCTTAGATGCTATCGTTCATGACGGAACTGGTAAGGTTATGACAGCCGTACAAAACGATAAAAATGCAATTGGCTATATTTCACTCGGCTCATTAAATGATACTGTTAAAGCAGTTTCAATTGATGGAGTAAGTCCTTCTGTAGCTAATATTCAGTCAGGTAGTTATAAAATTGCTCGTCCATTTAATATTGCTTATGGTGATACTTTATCATCACTAGCACTAGACTTCATTGATTTTATTAAAAGTGAAGAAGGCCAAGCAATTGCTTCTGAAGAAGGATTTATACCAGTATACGACAACGCACCATTTAGTGGAAGCGTTCAATCAGGGACACTTTCAATTGGAGGTTCAACCTCTGTATATCCTTTAATGGAAAAACTTGCAGAAGCTTATAAGCAACGCAATCCTAATGTGACTATTAACATCGAAGGTATTGGTTCAAGCGCAGGTGTAAAAGGTGCAATTGACGGAACATTTGAAATTGGTATGGCAAGTCGAACTCTAAAAGATTCTGAATTAGCTGAAATTAATGGCATGGTTATTGCTCAAGATGGTATTGCAGTTGTGGTAAACAAAGAAAATACTCTATCAAACCTTTCTGTAGAAACAGTAAAAGAGATATATCTTGGAAATGTAACAAACTATTCTGAAGTAGAGTAAGGATGTATAATGCAGCTTAAGGAAAAGGTTTTTGAAAAACTATTTTTACTTACAGCATTAGTATCAATCATAGCGGTGTTGTTTATTTGCATCTTTTTATTTGCAAATGGATTACCCGCTATGGGAAAAATTGGAATTGCAGATTTCTTGTTTGGTATGAACTGGAAACCTTCAAACGACATGTACGGAATATTCCCCATGATTGTGGGGAGTTTGTACATTACAGCTCTTGCTATTTGTATGGGTGTTCCAATCGGTATTATGACTGCTGTATATATGACACATTTTTGTCCTAAATTTATCTACTCTTGGTTAAAGCCTTCTATTAATCTCTTATCAGGTATTCCTTCAATCATTTATGGCTTTTTTGGTATGACAGTTTTAGTTCCATTTGTAAGGAATAATATTGGTGGAAACGGTAATAGTATTCTCTCTGCTGCTATTCTATTGGCCATAATGATACTTCCAACAATCATTACAATTAGCGAGTCTGCAATTAAAGCTGTTCCAACTGCGTTATATGAAAACTCAAGAGCGTTAGGGGCAACGCAAGAGCGTAGTGTTTTCTGTGTTGTAGTACCAGCGGCAAAGTCAGGTATACTTGCTTCTGTAGTGCTAGGTATTGGACGAGTAATTGGTGAAACAATGGCAGTAATAATGATAGCTGGTAATCAGCCTAGACTTACTGGTGATATATTGAAAGGAATCAGAACGCTTACTGCTAATGTAGTTATAGAAATGAAGTATGCCTCAGGTTTACATGAAGAAGCACTTGTTGCAACTGGTGTGGTTTTATTTGTGTTTATTCTTTTAATAAATATAAGTTTTTCTCTCGTTAATAATAGGGTAAGTAAAGTATGAAACAAGAGCACACATCTAGAATTATTAATGTTCTCGTACATATAGCTGCAGTGTTCACTATTGCTACAGTAGTGTTTATTATAGGCTATGTTCTTTTATCGGGTATTGGTCCAATTTTTGATGAAATAAAAAAGCTCATTTCTGGGGATCCTTCAATTTTTAATGTAGAGTATACATCCGATAATGTTTCACTTGTTCCAGCAGTTGTAAACACGTTTATACTGACTGCCTTGAGTGTTACACTAGCAGCACTATTTGGAATTTTTACCGCGATATACTTAGTAGAATATGCTCGTAGCGAAAGTCAACTAGTTCGAATGATTAGATTAACAACAGAAACCTTAGCAGGAATTCCGTCAATTATTTATGGTCTTTTTGGTAGTATCTTCTTTGTAGTTTTTTTAAGTATGGGCATGTCATTGCTTTCAGGTATTTTTACTATTTCAATTATGATTTTGCCTCTGATAATTCGTTCAACAGAAGAGGCATTAAAATCTGTACCTATGGAGTATCGAGAAGCAAGTTTTGGACTAGGTGCAGGAAAACTAAGAACAATATTTGTAATTGTCTTGCCTTCTGCAATCAATGGTATTTTAGCGGGTATCATACTTGCTATTGGTAGGGTTGTCGGGGAAACTGCATGCTTATTGTACACTGCAGGTACATCACCAAATGTAGGAAACATATTTTCAACCGGACGTACCTTATCAGTGCACATGTATATGCTAACCTCAGAGGGGTTATTTGTTAAACAAGCATACGCAACAGCTACAATTCTACTTGTAATTGTTGTTGGTATGAATATGCTTTCTGCATTTATAGCTAAAAAAATGGTAAAATCAAACTAAAGGATATAATGTGAAAATAACAATAAAAGAAGCAAATGTATATTACGGTGAAGCACATGCTCTTAAAGGTGTAAACTTAGACATAATGAAGAACAGTGTAACGGCCTTTATTGGCCCATCAGGTTGTGGAAAATCAACTCTTCTAAAAAGTATTAATAGAATGAATGATTTAATACCAGGGTGTAGAGTGTATGGTGATTTTATACTGGATAATGAAAACATTTATACAGATTTAAATATTAATATTTTACGAAAAAGAGTTGGAATGGTTTTTCAAAAACCAAATCCATTTCCGATGAGTATATATGATAATATTGCTTATGGACCAAGAACCCATGGTATACGAAAAAAAAGTGAATTAGACGACATTGTAGAAAAAAGTCTACGTGATGCTGCAATTTGGTCAGAAACTAAAGACACATTAAAAAAGTCTGCCTTAAGTTTATCTGGAGGTCAACAGCAAAGAATTTGTATTGCCCGCGCTCTAGCAGTGAATCCTGAGGTGCTTTTAATGGATGAGCCGACATCAGCACTAGACCCAATTTCAACATCAAAAATTGAAGAACTAGTACTTAGCTTAAAAGAAAATTATACTATTGCAATTGTAACGCATAATATGCAACAAGCACTACGTGTTTCCGATAATACTGGATTTTTCTTGCTAGGAGACTTAATTGAGTTTAATAACACAAAGGACCTTTTTTCTCTTCCAAAGGAAAAAGAAACTGAAGACTATATTACAGGGAGATTTGGATAATGAGCAATTTAATAGATTCTGAAATTTCAGCTTTACATAAAGAAGTTATACTTATGGGAAACCTATGTGAAAAAGCAATAGAAAGCGCATCAAAAGCTCTTTTGAGTAATGATATAGATTGTGCCAAAGAGGCAGTATCGTTAGAAGAAGAGATAAATGATAAAGATAGAGAAATAGAAGATATATGTTTAACATTTTTATTAAAGCAACACCCAGTAGCAAAGGATCTGCGAAAAATTTCTGCAACATTAAAAATGCTTACTGACTTAGAAAGAATTGGTGATCAAGCTAGAGATATTGCTGAAATTGTGTTGAACAATGATTTATCAAATTATAAAAGTAGTTCACATATTCAATCATTAGCAGATGCAACAATGAAAATGGTTTCTGATATTATCGATGCGTATGTTAGAAGTGATATTGCACTTTGTGAAAGTGTAATAAAATATGATAATGTTGTTGATGACTTGTTTGATGAAATGAAAGATGATATAATATCAATTGTAAAAGAAAATAATGCAGAAATTGAAAATGCTATATTCTTACTAATGATTGCAAAATACTTTGAAAGAATTGGTGACCATGCGACAAATATTGCAGAATGGGTAGAGTTTTCAATTACTGGAAAACACAGAAGAGAAGATTAATTATGATATTTTGCGTAGAAGATGAAACTAACATACAAGAACTAATTATATATGCATTAAAAACGGCTGGCTTTGATGCAATAGGATGTTCTAGTGCCACTGAGTTACAAGAAAAGCTCTTAGAATGTATTCCAGAAATGATACTATTGGATATTATGTTACCAGAAACAGATGGTTTAAGCATTCTAAAAGATATTCGAAATAATCATCAAACAAAGCACATTCCGGTAATACTCATTACGGCAAAATCAAGTGAATATGATAAAATCAAAGGCCTTGATTTAGGTGCTGATGATTATATTACAAAGCCTATTGCAGTCATGGAAATGATTTCTAGAATTAAAGCTGTTTTAAGGCGATGTAATACAGCAACAGTGATGAATAATGATATTCTTTCTATTGCAAATATTCGATTAGATAAAAAAAAGAGAGTAGTCAGTGTTGGTAATAATGAAGTAGCACTGTCATTTAGGGAATTTGAGCTGCTTTGCTTTTTAATGGAAAATCAAGGACTTGTATTTTCTCGTGATGCTCTTTTAACAACAGTGTGGGGCTACGAATACTCTGGTGAAAGCAGGACGGTTGATGTTCATGTAAGAACACTAAGGCAAAAAATTGGTGATGACGGTGTGTTAATACAAACTGTTAGGAATGTAGGTTACAAAATGGGAGAGGAACGTTGAGAAAAAGAATATTTTTAAGTGTAACTGGTGTTACGTTAATATCACTTTGTATATTTTCCTTTTTTATTGCATATGTAATGTATAACCAGGTTTTTGAATCTGAAAAAGCAAATCTAAAGATGCAGTTTCCTCAGGTTAAAAATATTTTACTAGCACAAGAGGGTGACTATAATTTTTCACAAGTTATTTCTTCTATTCGAATTTCGATTATTTCAGACGATGGAACTGTTCTGTTTGATAACAGAAAAGATTATAAATCAATGGAAAACCATGCCGATAGAAAGGAAGTTATTGCACTTTCTGAAAACAAAAGTGCAGAAAGCGTTCGGCTTTCGGACACCTTGGGACAACAAACGTATTACTATGCAGAAAAGTTGAACGATACTATTATTTTGCGTCTTTCAATTACTATGGATAGTATTTATGCGATCATTGCAAATATTGTTCCTTTTATGATAGTGCTTACAGCGATAATTTTAATTGTTGCAGCCTTTATATCTCGCTTTTTAACGCAAAGAATTGTAGCACCCTTATATAACATTGACGAACCTTTATATGATGAACTTGATTTGTTCTACCAAAAAATTCGTGCGCAAGATAGGTATATTCGAAAACAAAAAAGAAAGTTAAATCAAAAAAAGGAAGAGTTTAAAATTCTCACTGAGAATATCGGTGACGGATTGATATTATTAGATAAAAATAATACCATAGCATCAATAAATAAAAAAGCTGCACATATTTTTGAATTGCAAAAAAATAAACTCATCGGAAAAAACTCATTAGAACTCAGTAGAAGTGATAACTTTATTAATGCTCTTGATAATGCTTATAAGGGTAAAAACAGTGAAATTTCTTTAAGTATACACAATAAAGAATATTCACTACACATCGCTCCTGTAAAAAATGATAAAAAAAATATCGAAAGGGTAGTTGGAGTTGTAATTATAGCAATTGATTATACTGAAAAAGCGCAAGCTGAAAGAGTAAGAAAGGAATTCTCTGCAAACGTATCGCATGAGTTAAAAACTCCCCTTACTTCAATTTTAGGATATGCAGAACTTGTGAAAACAGGAATGGCAAAACAAGAAGACGTACAGGGATTTTGTGAGAAAATTCATGCTGAAGCTACAAGTTTGCTAGAGCTAATTGATGATATATTAAAGATATCCCGCTTAGATGAAATTAAGCAAAACTTTGAAAAGGAATCGGTTAATTTAAAAGAGCTTTTAGAAAACATAGTATCACGGCTTGAAATTATTGCAGAAAAAAAGCAAATAACATTGAACACAAACCTAGATGCAATTTCAATGATCGGGATTAGAAGTATTCTTGATGAAACCTTTTATAACATCATAGAAAATGCAATTAAATATAACGTAGAAAAAGGTGAAGTTACTATAAATCTTTCAAAAAAGAAGTCTAAAATTTCTGTTTGCGTGACAGATACAGGAATTGGTATTCCAAAGGATAGCATGGAAAGAATTTTTGAGCGATTCTATAGAGTTGACAAAAGCCATTCAAGTAATATAAAAGGAACAGGACTAGGTTTATCGATTGTAAAGCATGCGGTTTCATTGCATGATGGAAAAATAAGCGTAAAAAGTGAATTGTTAAAGGGTACAGAATTCTGTGTTACCTTTAAGAACAATGAAACTGACTAGATTCTATCTAACAAATGTCTTATTATTATGAAAAAAGTAGAAAAAATCCATTTTTCTACTTTTTTTTGCTTGACAAACTATAACTCTAGATGTACACTGGTATGTATATTAATACACAGCTGTGTACATATACGTGGAGAAATGTTATATGAATGATAAAAAACAAGTAATTTTTATAATGACTGATACAACTCGTTTTGATATGCTTGGATGTTATGGATATCCAGATATGAAAACGCCGCATTTAGATGCACTTGCACAAGAAGGTGTAAGATATGACAAGGCTTATACATGTCAACCTGTATGTGGGCCTGCTCGAAGTGCAATTTTTACTGGCTTGTTTCCTCATTCAAATGGGAGTTTTACTAATACTGTACCGTTATGGGCAGGCATAAAAACGACTGGTGAGTATCTTAAAGAGAAAGATGTTCATTGTGCGTATATCGGAAAATGGCATCTAGATGGGGGCGATTATTTTGGCAATGGCGAATGTCCAGAAGGGTATGATAAAGATTATTGGTATGATATGCGTTGCTACTTAGAAGAGCTAAGTCCAGAAGAAAGACTTGCTTCTCGTAAAGAGGAAACGTCGCTTATCAATGATGGTGTTTCAGAAGATTTTACATTTGCTCATCGATGTAGTAACAAGGCAATTGATTTTTTAGAAAAATGTAATGACGAAGACTTTTTTCTCACTGTATCGTATGATGAGCCACATGGACCATTTATGTGTCCAGAACCTTATGCTTCAATGTATAAAGATTACGAAATGCCAAGAAGTGAAAATCTATATGATACATTAGAAAATAAGCCTTTATTACAAAAACTGTGGGCTGGAGAAAAGCTTCATGAAAACAAAGATGAGCTTAAAGTCACACCCCAATTGTTTTTAGGATGTAATTCATACGTAGATTATGAAATAGGACGTGTATTAGAAACCGTAAAAAAGCATGCTCCTAATGCAATGATCATTTTTACATCAGATCACGGTGATGCTTTAAGAGCACATTCTTTAGCTGCAAAAGGGCCTAGTGTGTATGAAGAAATTGCACATGTGCCATTAATAATAAAGGGTGGCACATTCTGTAATTCACCTCAAGGTGTAACATATCCAAGTGTTACGACGCACATCGATATTCTTCCAACTGTATTGGATTATTTTGATATTGACGCCCCTCCTGTATTACAAGGTAAGTCTATGCGTCCAATTATTGAAAATCCTCAACAGTTTGATAATGCAAATGAAAATAGAACATTCAGAGATACAGTGTTTGTTGAGTTCCATCGTTATGAAGTTGATCATGATGGCTTTGGAGGCATTCAATTTATGCGAGCCGCTGTGACCGATACACATAAAATGGCAGTACACTTACTTGATGAAACCGATGAATTGTACGACACCGTAAAAGATAAGGCCGAAATGAATAACCTTATTAATGACAAAGCAGCCGAAGAAGTACGTAATACACTTCACAAGCGCATTATCGCTTTTATGAACGATACTAGAGACCCATATCGAGGTTATCAATGGAAGGTACGCCCTTGGAATAAAGATGTTGAAAAACCGGATTGGGAAGTTGACTATTGCACGAGGCAAAGGCCCGCTGGAAAAGGGGATTTAGTTCAACTCGATTATGACACTGGTCTCGAAATAACAGAGAATATTAGATACAAAAAGAAGTCAACTGGAGTGGCTGGGTAAGAATTATGAAAAGAGCGCTTAGTCGACCCACGCGGTCAGATGTTGCCAAAGAAGCTGGCGTTACAGATACTATCGTCTCTTATGTTATAAATGCTAATCGGTATGTTGACCGCGAAAAAAAACAACGTGTACACGATGCAATAAAAAAGCTCGGTTATAGGCCAAACACAATGGCTCGAGCATTAAAGGGTAAAACAACAAACCATATTTTGTTTGTAGTTGATGATATTCAAAGTGAACACTTTGCAAATATTATTAATGAAATAGATACCTTAGCTTCAAATAAGGGTTATTTTTTTACATTGTGCTTTGATAAAGGAGATGATGATTTTTTTCAAAGAATTACAGATGGGTTTTTTGATGGTTTAGTCATAGGTTCGAGTCGGTTTCCTGAAAATAAAATCCAGGAACTTATTGACTTGCAAATACCTGTTGTACTATTTGAAATACGGGATTATCCTGGATTAAAAGGTTCCTTTGGAAAAATTAATACGGGTCTTTTTGATGGAGCCTGTCAATGTGTTCAAGCAATGTTTAATAATGGAAGCAAAAACATTGCATATGTAGGTGGTCGTACGTATATTGAAAGTTATGATGAAATCGTATTAGAAGATTTTCGTTTTCAAGGGTATAAGAGCGAACTTAATCGATTAGGTTTAGAATATAACAGAGAAAATACTATAGTTAGTTATAAAACGAAAACAGACTTAAAGGAAAGGGTAATCGCATTATTACAATCAGAGAATCAACCCGATGCTTTTTTATGTAAGACTGATTATGTTGCCTGTGTGGTAATGGAAGCTATAAAAGAATATGGATTAAGCTTACCACGTGATGTTTCAGTTGTAGGTTTTAATGATTCTGCTATGTGTAGCTTTACAGAGCCGAAGCTTTCAAGCGTTAAAATAGATAGAAAATCTGCGGGGAAAAAAGTATTAGAACTTCTAGAAGGTTTAATACATAAAAATGAAAATCAAAGCTATGAGGTATTGTTACAATCAAAATTAATAATACGAGATAGTATATAGCAATGAATATATTTGCACAGAGGTGTATATAATACAGTTTCTGTTTTAGCAATATATAAATTAGGAGGCAAAAATGAAAAAACGAATGACGTTTTTAACTGTGGTTGCATTAGCAACCTTGGTTCTGACTTTTGGTTGTTCAAAAGCAGAAGAAGCAACAGGTCCTGTTACTATAAAAGTAGCGAATTATGCACTACTTGAAGCAGGGTATGAACCATTTTGGACTGGTGTAAAAGCAGATTTTGAAGCAGCAAATCCAGATATCAAAATTGAATGGGTAACAGCACCCTATGGTGAGATAGTAAATCAAGTAGTAAATATGGCTGGTGGTGGCGATAAGGTTGATGCTATTTATGGTGAAATTGACTGGGTTCCTGGACTAGCAGACTCTGGTTTAGCATCACCAATTACAGATGTTCTTAGCGATGATTATTTAGATGATTTCTATCCTGATGTTTTGAACGCATTTAGTATTGATGGTGATATTTACGGTATTCCTCTATATATTTCTCCATATGTATTATATTACAATAAGGATCTTTTTTCTCAAGCAGGTTTAGACCCAGAAAATCCACCTACAACATATGATGAAATGCTTGTAGCTGCTGAAGCTCTTTCAAAGTTAACTGATTCTAATGGAAATAAAGTGTATGCATTTGGACAAACAACTGGTTCTGTTCCTGTTTCAGGAGCCTCTCTTACTGGTATGATATTTAACTTTGATGGTACTGTTCTTGATGATGATGGTAATCTTTCAATTGATAATGAAGGATTCGAACAAGCATTTGAAATGGTAAAGTTATTAGATGATAATGGCTATAATCCACAAAATGCAAAGCTCAAAGATTTAAGAAACCTATTTGCGCTTGAACAACTTGCAATGTATTATGACCAATCTTGGGGATTCAATGGTATACAAGCAATTAACGCAGATGCAAAAAACTTTACCGCTTCTGCCGCACCTTTAAAAGGTGGAAATGGAAATGGTCAAAGTATCTTACAGTCTCATTGTATGGTTCTTGTTGACAATGGTGATGCAAGGGCAAATGCAACAGCAAAATTTATTGAGTTCTTAATTACAGAAGACACACTTGGTGATTTTATGACAAATGTTACTCCAGCTTATCCTGCAAAAGTATCTATGTCTAACATGGAAGGTCTTTTAAGCAATAACGTTCTTAAAGGTGCAGCAGCTGCAGCAAGTAATGTTAAAAAGCAAACATTTATTCCTTCATTGAGTGATCTTAACTTAGAGTTATGTACATTAGCTCAAGCGGTAACTGTTGGTGACGAAGATGTCGATAGCGCAATTGCAAAATTTAAGCAAACTATGGAAGCTAAATTAGCTGACTAGTTTGATAATTATTAATTGGTAGTGTATAAGGATTTTTGTATGCTACCAATTTGTTTTCGAAAAATAACTACCAGTGAGTCAAATCAACTGGCTATGCATTATTGAGGAAATTTATGAAAAAGCTTACACGCGAAAAAGTTGACAATCTGTATGCTGCAGCACTTACTGTGCCTGCACTTATTTTTGTATTATTTTTTATTCTTGTACCTATTATAGACTCCGTCATAAAAAGCTTTATGGAATATGGAGTAAGGAATATTATTAGTGGAAAACCTGGAGAGTGGGTTGGTCTCGAAAACTATATACGTCTTATTGAAGTTAATTCGTTGCCTTCGGCATCTATAAATACATTTACATTTGTAATTTTCGTTATATTATTCCAGCTAACACTTGGAATGGTTTTAGCTCTAATTATCAATTCAAACATACGAGGAGCTCGATTCTTTAGAAGTATCATGATGACGCCATGGGTTGTTCCTACTGTTATTTCTGCTCTTATTTGGATGTGGCTTTTTCAACCACAATATGGTTTAGTGAAATACTTAGTATCGTTCTTTACAGGTGGTGCAATTGATGATTTTGCAATGCTTAACAACCCAGACACTGCGCTATTTGGAGTTAGTATTGCGGCATTATGGAAGCAAATTCCCTTAATGACATTGCTTTTGCTTGCAGGTTTGCAAAATGTTCCTACCGATGTATTGGAAGCTGCAACAATCGATGGTGCAGGAAGAGTAAAACAGTTTACACATATTGTTCTACCGTACTTAAGCCCAGTAATAAAAGTTGCTGTTTCAATGGCCATTATCGAAAATTTTAAACAATTTCCACTGTTCTGGACTATGACTGGTGGCGGCCCAAATGGAGCTACAACTAATCTTGCAATTCTGAGTTATAGGGAAGCATTTGTTAGTATGAATTTAGCTTCAGGGGCTGCGGTAACAACTGTCTGGATGCTTTTGATGGTGGTGGTTGTTGGAGTATACAATTACTTATTTAAAACTAGTGATATGACTTAGGAGCTCTTATGCAAAATAAAATATTTAATACCTTAAAAATAGTGCTACTCGTTCTTATATTACTGTTTTTATTATTTCCGATATATTGGATGCTTGTCACAGCTTTCAAAACAAACATGGAAGCATATCAATATCCACCTACTTTTTTTCCAATGAACGTTGTAACGAGTGCATTTGTTAATTTGTTTACCGTAAATAATCAATTCTTTGTTTATTATGGGAATAACTTTATTATATCGTTTGCTTCAGCAATAATTACTTGTTTTATTGCAATTTTTTCAGGTTATGCAATCGCACGATTTAAGTCTCTATGGACAAAAATATTTGTAGCTCTTTTATTAGCATCTCAGATGTTTCCAATAATCAGTCGTATGATCTCGCTTTATTCAATCATGGGCAATTTAGGGATAATAAATACTCATTTTGGTTTAGTACTAGCCATAGTTGCATCTCAAATTCCATTTTGTAGTGTATTAATGGCAAGTTTCTTTGCAAATATCCCGCGTGAGATTGAAGAGGCAGCGTATGTTGATGGTGCAGGGCGAACAAGCATATTAGTAAAAATTGTTACCCCTTTAGTAACTCCTGGAATTTTAGCAGTAGGTATTTATTCCTTTTTGCAAACATGGGACGATTATTTACATGCTGCAACATTAATTCAAAATGATAATTTAAGAACCTTATCTGTTGGGATTGCACTTCGTTACTTAGGAGAACTTTCTTACGATTGGTCACTTATTAATGCAATTTCGGTTGTTGGTGCGCTACCTATGGTACTAGTATTTTTCTTTTTCCAAAAATATATGGTAAAAGGTCTTGTAGCAGGAGCAGTTAAAGGATAGAATAACACCGTTGGTGTTGCAAATGAATAAAAAAAAGAAATTTCGAAATACAACTTTACGCAAAAAAATATTGTTTTTTAATACGCTCATGGTAGCATTGTTGTGCTTTATTTTCTTTTTAATGTATTCTGCATATTATACTTCAAGCAGAAATAGACAAATTGAATATGTAGTAGAAACAAGTGTTCTGTCAAAGGCTGAGTTATTTTCACAGACACTTGACGTTGCAGACAGCACTGCAAATCAAATTAAATTTAATCCAATTATAATGGATGTTTTTAAGTTATTGCATTTTGAAAAATTAGCAGGTAATTATTTTAGAAATGAACCGAGTACACTAATAGATATATACGCACACACCATACCGTACTTGGTTGAAAACAATTTTATCTCAAGAATATGCTTATACAATGGAGAAGGTGATTTTGTTGTCATTGGTGAAGCCTCAGAACAGGATATTGCTAGCCGCTATTTTAATACAGGGCGCGCTCTGTATTTGGACACCCAATTCCTTACGACCGAAATGCTGTATGAAGTAAAGAAGATAGATGTACTCAATGATGCACAGCATTCAGAAGGTTTTATAAGTATCATAAAAGAAATAGTAGATCCTACTTTTTTGGATGGGACGATATTGGGGTATATTGAAATTCAAATAGGTTTTAATGAATTGCTAAAACAAATTGGCGAAGTGCAGCCAAATCAAAAAGTCACCGTTATGTATAATGATGTGTCTCTTTTAGAGATTGGCAATGAATACTACGATATAGATTTTGAAATAAAGTCACAAAACATTATAGATACAAACTTTGAAATTGTATTAAAGTACTTTCATACCGACTCTCAAATATCAATTACCTTTGCGATTGTACTTTTTGCCATAGTTTTTGTCCTCATCATCATTATAATATATCACATTCAAAAAAGGATTGTGCGAAAAGTAACGTCTCCTATTATTGACTTATGCAATGAAATTGAAAGTTTAGATATTATTGACATGAATGATACAACAGAGCAGGAATTTGATGAAATACGTCAGCTTAATGAATCATTTATTCACATGGTTAAAAAAATAAAAAATTCAGCTGACGCTCTAGTTTTAGAAAGAACACGAACTATTGATATGCAAATGCTTGCCCTTACGGCTCATTTAAATCCACATTTTATACACAATACACTTGCAATTATTACAGCTCTTATTGATGAAAAAGAAGACTTAAAAGCTATTTCTGTGTCAAAAAAACTTTCATCTATGATTCGATACAATGCAGATTATTCCCAACATCATGAGCTATTAACACGTGAACTTTCACAAGTGGAAGACTATCTTCACTTAATAAAAATTCGTTACGAAGAAAATTTTTCATATTCTGTAGTAAGTTATGATAATATTGAATCGGTAAAAATTCCTAAATTTACCTTACAACCGCTTATTGAAAATGCATTAAACCATAGTTTGAAATGTTCTGATTATCCATGGAATATTGTGGTAAAGGCAAAAATTATACATAATTATTGGCGGGTAAGCATTGAAGATAATGGTGCGGGCATTGATGAGGAAAAGGTTCTTGGAATTAAGGAAAAAGTTTCATTGATCCAAGATAATTCTGCAGATGATTTAATTGGCATGTTGAAAATTGGTGGATTTTCAATGATGAATACCCTGGTACGTATGTATTTAAGCTATGGAAAAGATATTATTTTTGACATTACTACAAACGAAAAGGGTGGTACAACGGTAATTATTGGAGGGAAATTGTGATAAAAGTACTCATATGTGAAGATGAAAAACCTTTAGCGAGGGCTCTTGCAAAACTTGTCAATGAGCATGACAAATATACGGTTTCGCACATTGCTCACAATGGAAAAGAGGGTATGACTTTTTTACAAAGTAATGAAGTTGATGTTGCATTCCTTGATATAAATATGCCAATTATGAGTGGTCTTGACATATTAAAAGAAATTGAAGATACCTTGGTTGTTCCTGTTATGGTAACAAGTTATGAAGATTTTAATTTTGCAAGAGATGCTCTTAGGTATGGTGCCTTTGATTATTTGTTAAAGCCGATTGAAAAACAGCAAATACATGATGTTTTAGAACGTATATATAAAGAAAAATTTCATACAAAGGCAGAAAATGACAACATTATAGATTTCAAAGCTCTTTCACACATACAAAGTTGTTTTTTTGGCTTGGTATATATAGGAGGGGTTTTAGATACATATCTTGAGCCTGAGGTGCAAGCAGTAATCGATAAAACAGAAACACTTTTACGAAAAGATTTTTCAAAGCATTTTACTGAAAAGGAAATACTATTTACAAAAGGAAGAAGTGCTAACGAGCGGTATGTCATTATTTCTCATTCGGTGACACAGTATAAAAAAGTATTGAAAGATATGTTTTTTGATATAAAGTATCAAGTTCCTGTTTCAATGCTTTTTAGCAATGATATAGTTATCGGTTCAGATATACCAGGTAAGTGCAAAAATTTTGAAAGTTTACTACAAGAACATGTTTTTTTTGAGGAAAATGCGCTGTTTTTTGAAAATTGTCTAGAGCATTCGCCAGTTATTTTTTCTGAAAATGCCTTTGTTGAAGTTACCGCTAAAATGCCAAAGGGAAGAGCAGAAAAATTGCTTGGCGAATTAATTACAACAGTAAGAAAACGAAAAGACATGAAATATATTGTTAAAAAATTTTTCTTACTGCTATGTGAAAAATCAAGTGTTGATGTTGACTATCTTACGATAGAACCTGAAATCATATATGCTATAGACAACTCATTTTCTACTCCTGAACTAATTGTAAAGCTGCTGATTTTATTTGATACCTATTTTTTTGCAAATACGGAAGCTCACTTATGCAAAACTACAATCGCAAAAGCAATGAAAGATTATATGGATAGGAATTACAGACAAGAAATTTCAAGTGCGAAATTAGAAGAAGTGATTGGCTATACACAGTTTTATTTACGTAAAGTGTTTAAAGAAGAGTATTCAATGTCTCCTAACACCTACCTTACTAAGTTACGTGTAGACAAGGCCTGCGTGCTTTTAGAAAAAAATCTATCAGTTAAAGATGTTGCTTTAGAAGTTGGATATAATGATGCTCTCTATTTTTCTAAACTATTTAAAAAGCAAATGGGCTATGCTCCATCTGAATATAGACAACATAATAGTGTTTTGAATTAATATAAGGGAACTTCTAAAACCATTTTTTCCATATCAGTGTTTCTTTTTTTCCATTTGATAAAATATAAAGACAGTATATACTTTTGAAAGTACTATAACAAATACTAGAGGAATAAAAAAATGTCATTTCAAGATGGTATGGATGCCTTAAATTTAAAAATGCCAAATAAAATACCTAGAACAGAATACTCAGCCTCACGATATTGGTCCCTTATAAAGGCAGTAACTGGCATCGATGTAGCAGAAGATAGTTATGATTTTGTCAAAATAGAAGCAACAAAAGCCTTTGAAAGAGCATGGGATTTTGGATTTAATTGGATGGTATTAACACAAGCCGAAGCTTTAAATGCTTGTCGTACAAAAATGGGGCACGCAAACTTTGCAGAAATGGGTGTGGATTTTAGTGGCGATGTTGAGTGTCCATTTACTGATGTTGAGCAAGTATTACAATTCGACCCATTTGAAGTATATGAGATAAGAGATCATAAAACACTTGTACAACACTATAATTGGCATTATGCAAATCGATTACAGAATCATCCCGATCAAGTAAACATGACAGGTATCTATATTACGCTTGTTTCAGGTTTATTAGAAATTTTTGGGTGGGAATACCTTCTTGAAGGTATGGGCGAAGATGCAGATGCGTTTGGTCAAGTTGCAAACCGCTACACCGATTGGATACTTCAATACTTTAATGCTCTTGCAGAATCAGATTCGCCAGTTGTTATGGTGCATGATGACATTGTATGGACAACAGGTCCATTTTGTAATCCTGACTGGTATAGAAAATATGTATTTCCAAACTATGAAAAAATACTCGATCCATTAAAGAAAGCTGGTAAAAAAATAATCTACACGTCTGATGGAAACTTTACAGACTTTATAGATGATATTGTAGCATGTGGTGTACACGGACTTGTACTGGAACCAACCACCGACATGGAATACATTGCAGAAAAATATGGGCAAACACATTCATTTGTAGGCAATGCCGACTGTCGCATTCTTACCTTTGGAACAAAAGAAGATATAAAAAAAGAAGTGGAGCGATGTATTAATATCGGCAGGGATTGCCCCGGGTTTATTATGGCTGTAGGGAATCATATTCCGTCAAATGTGCCAATTGATAATGCTATCTATTACAACGATGTGTATCAAGAACTGGCGATACGACGCTAAAAACAGATTATTATATTAATTGATTGTATTATTGAGTTAATATAAAAGAATTTTATTAAAAGGAGTGAACGTATGAAAAAAGTTACGTTTAAGAAAGTGCTTGCTGTATTTGTTGCAGTAGCAATGGTGGTACCTATGATTATAGGGTGTAGTGGAAAGGATGAAGGTAGTGAGAGTGGTCTACCATTTGATGGTGTAACAATTTCTGCAATGTTCTTGCAAAGTCAAAATTTTGAAACATTACAAAGAATGTTCGCAAAATTTGAAGAAGAAACTGGTGCTAAAATTGACTCACAAGTAATTCCTGATGAGCAATATTTAAGTCTTTTACAAGCAAAAATTGCTACAAACGAACTACCAGACATTATGCAATACAATGTGCCTCACGTGTACAATGTAATTGACCCTGAAGAGTACTTATATGATTTTTCAGATGAAGAATGGTCATCTAGACTTGTTGCACCTGAAATCTCACAACTTAATGGTGTACAATATGCGTTCCCATTAAAAGCACAAGGTGGTTTCCAAGGTCTTATCTACAACAAAAAAGTATTTGAAGATAATGGTATTGAAGTTCCTTCAACTCCTGAAGAATTTGACGCAGCATGTCAAACGTTACTTGCTAACGGTGTAACACCTGTTCTTATTGCAAGTGACAAATGGGTTCCACAAATTTGGACAACTGCAGGTTTTGCACGTTCTTTTGGAACAGAAGAAGCAGCAAAAGAAATGTCAGAAAAATTATTCGCAGGTGAAGTAGACTTTAACGACTATCCTAACCTTGCAGATGTTATTGACGATATGCTTGCATTAGCTACAAAAGGTTATATTAATGACGACGTTGCAACAATGACTTGGGACGATGCATGGGTACGTCTTGCTTCTGGTGAAGGTGCAATGCTTATGGGTGAAGGATTTATGGTTGGTCGAAATCAAGCAAAATATCCTGATACATCATTTGGTGTATTTAATTATCCTGCTGATTTTGACACTGTTGGTTCTTTATCAGGGGCTAAATTTACATCAAGTTTAGTTATAAGCAAAGATTCAAAAAATATTGAAGCAATAAAAGACTTGCTTGAAAAATTTTCTACACCTGCATATGGTGATATTTACTTCCAAGACGGAAATGCTGGATTCCCTGCTTTTGACGGAATTAACGGCGGTGATGTACAAGAAGATATTGCTGCAGTATACTACGAATACAATGATAGAGGAACTGTTGTTTCTGAAATGAATGGACACTGGGGAGCAATGGAATCGCTTTACAATGACTACCTATGGACATACTACCTTGAAGGTCTTGTAAAACAAGATACAACTGGTGAAGAAATTTTGGATAAATTCCAAGAAGACTTTGATAAGTTCCAACGTCAAAATGGTGTTGCTGGATTTTAATCGTTAACTATCGATATAGTAAGCAGTAGTAAGATATGCTACTGCTTACTTTTATATTAAAGAGATTTTTCTTTTTAATATGCTTGTGGAGTAGAAAAAGGGGGAGAAATGTTAAAAAAGAATAAAATGCACATTCAATATCCAATTACACTTGCATTTCCTGCTATGACAGTATATACAATTTTTATTATTATACCCATTATTGCAGCGTTATTTTTATCGTTTACTGATTGGAATATTCGGCGCTGGACTGACCCAGTATGGTATGGTATTGAAAATTACAAAGAAGTGTTTGGTGATGAAATATTTATTGTTGCGCTAAAAAATTCTCTTGTTTATGCATTTGGTACCACTATTCTTAAAATAGTTGCAGGACTTGCATTAGCATTGGTGCTCGCAAAACCATTTAGAGGAAATAGTATTTTTAGAACTATTTTTTACTTGCCTTGTGTTATAAGTGTTACCGTTATTGGTGTATTGTTTACATCAATTTTATCAAGAAATGGACTTTTAAATAATACTCTTGAATTCATAAATCTTAGTTTCTTTCAATATGAGTGGCTAGGCCATTATAATACTGCTATGTTTTGGATAATTTTCATTGATTCTTGGATGTGGGCAGGATTCAATATGTTTATATTTATTTCAGGTTTGCAAGCGATTTCACCTGATTACTATGAAGCCGCGGATATTGAAGGTGCAAAAAAAACAACGCAATTCTTCAAAATTACGCTACCCTTACTCATTCCTGCAATTACCGTTAATACAACGCTCAATATTGCAGGCGGTATAAAAGTGTTTGACATTATTTATGTACTCACTGGTGGAGGCCCAGGTAGAGACACAGAAGTGTTAAGTACGTATGCTTTTAGAGCCTTTTCTCCGGGGTTTTTGGGAGAATCAGCAGCTGCAAGTATTATTCTTACAGTTGTTGTTATCATAATTTCATTTACATTTAATAAAATATTTAGAAACATGGAGGTAGAGTTATAATGAATAAAAAATATCGTTCAGCTATTAGACTTATTCTTCTATCTTTGTTGGCATGTTTATATTTAGTTCCTGTTGTAATGATGGTTCTAGGATCATTAAAACCAGAACAAGAAGCCATGATGTTTAACCTAAAACTACCAACTGAGTTTATGTGGGAAAACTATGCTCATGTATTTACAACAGGTAATGTTTTAACAGGTTATTTTAACAGTTTTATTATGACTATATGTTCTACTTCTTTAGTATTGTTATTTGGATCATTAACAGGAATCTATGTAGGTAGAACAGGCGGAAAAAAAGCGAATGCAGTGTATTCATATTTTGTGCTTGGTTTAACCTTGAGTTTCCAAATTGCAACAACCTTTGCACTTTTAAATACACTTAATATTTATGGAACACGTTTCGCGGTTATAATGATTTATACTGGTATGCAACTTCCGTTTACCGTAATTACCTTTTCAAGCTTTATTAAAGGAGTACCGAGAGAAATTGATGAAGCTGGCTTTATTGATGGCTGCACAACACTTAATTTAGTATTTAGAGTCTTGTTACCTATAATGCGCCCAATTTTTGTAACCAACTTAATAATTGTAGCAATTGGGTGTTGGAATAATTTTATGGTACCACTTTTTTATCTAGATTCAGCAAGTAAGTGGACAGTTCCGCTCATGGTATATAGATTTTATGGATTATACGAGAGAAACTGGAACTATG
>CAYJPS010000015.1:0-35573 GCA_964372135.1 uncultured Treponemataceae bacterium
GCACTTGTGTGGGAAAGTAGGAAGCTGCCAGGCTTTTTTTTGTTTAAAAAAAGCCCTAACAGCTTCCTACGATTATTCAAGAATTTAATAATTCATGGCTACTCAAAAAGAGGAAAGTAGGACACCGTTAAGCCCGCCAATTATCTTGTAAAGGTGAGACGGAGCGAAGCGTAGTCAGATGCCAGGCTTTTTTTTGTTTAAAAAAAGCCCTAACAGCTTCCTACGATTATTCAAGAATTTAATAATTCATGGCTACTCAAAAAGAGGAAAGTAGGACACCGTTAAGCCCGCCAATTATCTTGTAAAGGTGAGACGGAGCGAAGCGTAGTCAGATGCCAGGCTTTTTTTTGTTTAAATTCTTCTTTTGTTGCCAAAAGCTTTAGCATAAATTATGACAGCATTTGATATTCTTGCCATGGAAGGCACTCATTGCTAGTGTATGCACGTTTGTCTTTGACAAACGTGGTAGATAAAATCGGCATGGATGTCGATTTTATCGTATGTTGCGATTCGCCCCAGACCCCCCCACCTCCGCATCAAATGCCTTCGGCAAACAGGTTTGCGTAACTTGGGTACTATTGGACAAAAGAGAAGTTTGGATAACTATTATTGACCTGTACAGAGAGTGTGCAGGTTTAATTATATTAAACTAGCATTTTACTTTTTAAATTTTATTGTATTTTGATAGAGAAAGTGGGTGACGTTATGCTAATCACTCCTCTTCCTAAAGCTCTTATTTAGTATTCAATAGAAATTTACATGAACATTATTCTTTTGAAATTGAATCAATAGTTTTTATCCATTGTTCTTTAGACGTCACATAAGTATTTATGCCTAATATTGGCAGACTGTACTCAGTAAGGGGTATAGGGAATGTAATGAATAGCACATTGGATGAAAACCAAAAACTAACCTGGTCTACGGGAATAATGAAAGTATCCGTCTCATAGACTGTGATGTTAATGAAGTCACCTGTCCTAGTGAGAGAGATATCCCCTTCATCTACTAGCGTATATCCTATAGCTTGAGAAAAAAGAAAACCTTGTGTGAGAGTTGCAATTACGATTGAAATAATAAATTGTTTTTTCATAAAACTTCCTTTATAAGAATAAGTTCCAATTGCGTAAACTTATCAAAAGTATATAATGTAAAATCAGAATGTGGAGCCATCATTTGCACAAATATTCTGTACATAATAACAGAGCCTTTGTGCGTTGTCAAGCAGAGTAGTACAGCACCGATAAATGATTCGTAACTGAATTTGGGCTGTCAATGATAAGGGTATAATCATACGATGAATTGCTTGATGATAAGATGTTGAGGCTGTTTATATTTGCTTTCTTTATATATGATTAGGCTTTTTATATACTTCTATACTTATGACATGAGAAGAAAATGAGTTAAAAATAGTTTTAGTAAACAATTCTCTATTTTTTTCTCGCGCTCTTGACAAAATCAAGATGAGTGATGTAGAATGAAAAAAATTACTTTTATTAAACCATACAAAGAGAAAATAAGGAGTGTATATGAAGAACTATATTTTGGGAACTATGTTGGTTTTTTTGATGTTCACAAGTTGTGCAACCCAAACTGCTTTGCTTTCTAAAGCAACAGCTTTAGAAGATGGACAAGGTTATTTATATGGAAATTTTGAAGGAACACACATAGATACAAATATGTTTGGTTTTAAGTTTTCTACGATTGGTATTGTAGTTGAAGATGTTGATACAGAAAAGACATATGGTTTCATCTTAAAACATCACGAGAATCGGCTACAGATAATAGAAGTGCCACCTGGAAACTACCGACTCAAAGAAATCGAATATTTATATGTTAATGAGTTAGGAGCCTATGCTGTAAGTAGTACCGAGGCATTCGACATAGATTGGTATAGTACTGATTTTACTGTTCAAGCAAACACGGCTATATACTTAGGAGATTTTTTTGGGACCGCTAGCTCAAGTAATGTAGGAAATTATATTAGTAGATCATGGAACTTAACAAAAATTTCAGACAGTTTTGAATTGACGACTGAGCAATTAAAGAATGATTATCCCTCTTTTATTGAAAATAGTATTACCTTTGTATCAAATATTGATATTCCCGAACGAGAGATAGCACCGAACAACGTAGCAGACCTTATAGATATCTTAAATTCAAGTCCTAACAAAAATGCTCAGGGAGTACCAATATTAACACCCGAACAACTAGCTGAGGTACAAGCAATGTTTGAAGCCGCAAATAGTGACTTATAAAGGGGCGTTGATTCTCTGCCCCATACTTTTTTTTGGAGTAATGTTATAATATATGCAGGAGATTTATATGTCAAAAATGAAGTACGGGTTACTGGGGACTGCCAGTATAGCAGAAAGAGCAACTTTGGCTGGAATGAGAGCTTCTAGAGATAGCGAGTTTTATGCCGTTGCTGGGCGGAACAAAGAAAAAGTTGATAGGTTTGTAAAAGAGTATGGTATCCAAAAAGGGTATTATTCATATGATGAATTGCTTGATGATAAAGATATAGAGGCTGTTTATATTCCTCTTCCAAACTCTATGCATTGTGAGTGGGCTATTAAAGCAATGAGAAAAGGTAAACACGTATTATGTGAAAAACCTTTAGCTTGCACGGAAAAAGAAGTTTTGGAGATGTTTAGTGTTGCAAAAGAATGCGGTGTTAAACTTATGGAAGCTTTTGCATATGTTCATTCTGAATACATTCAAAGTATTAAAGAGCTTATTGATTCTGGAAAGCTTGGAAAGCCTATTATGATACAAAGCTCATTTTTTACTCGCTCGTACACATTGGCAAATATTAGAATGCGCCGGGACTTGTTTGGTGGGGCGATGTATGATCTAGGCTGTTATCCAACCAGTTTAATTATGACCCTTTTTGGCTGTGAAGAGCCAGTTGATGTTAAGGCATCTGCGCATTTTAAAGATGGTATTGATGATATCAATGTAGCATATTTATATTACAAGGATAACAAAAAGGCTGTTATAAACTGTGGACTTTGTTCACCAGACAAGTACAGTAATTTTATTATTGGATGTGAAAATGGTAAAATAGAAAGTTCGGAACTTTACAATGTAGATGGAAAGGCGAAATATACTGTTACCACTGAATCTGGGGTTGAAGTAATTGAAATAGAAACGAGCGATAACTACAAGTTAGAGATTGATAGGTTTACATCGCATATACGGACAGGGCAAGAGCTTATTGTAACCGAAGAATTTTCACTTGTTAATGCTCGTATTTTGGATAGAATTTTAGACTCTTGTGGATATAACGATTTATAAGAGTGAACACGCGCAAGGGACTCCGTTTCACCCGCCAATTATCTTTCAAAGGAGCAGCGAAGCTATTGTAGGGGCACCGCAGGTGTTCGTGCCGTAGGGACATGGCTTGCCATGTCCGCTCTATGACCACAAACCGGCATGAATGAAGCGATAGCGGAACCCTGAAAAGCCCGACCCTCAGGCAACCTGTGTTGCCATGCGGGATGCGCCCAACTAAATTGTTAATAGCTTTTCGCCATTTTGCAAAATTTCTGTTAGCGGGAGTCCCATAGGTTTTACATCTATTCCAAGGCTTTCTAGCTTTTCGGTTACGCCAAACTGGTTTGCACATGCAATACATGCGAGTACTTTTACACCCGCTTCTTGTGCTGTTTTAATTGCTTCTTGAATGCTGGCATCTTCTGCTGCTAGTTTTGCAGTAGCTCCCCAAATTATTAGGTCTAATTCATCCCACCAGTTTTTAAGCATTGAATTTGTTGAGTACATAAAAACCATTTTAAGTGCTGTGTCGATGCTGTCGTTTGTCCAAAGAATGTTTAATTTTTTCATTTTGAGCCTCCAAAGTTGTTTTGTATATTATAACATGGTTTTGAATTTTTTGGGGATTATTGTTCTAAAGGCTTTGCGAATACTTTTGTTTTTTTTAGTAAATCACGAGTAGTACTTGCATTACATTCAAGGGAGGCCATCATAAATATCTTTGCGCAAGTGTGGGCATCGGCGAGGGCGTTGTGTGCTTCATAGTTTATGTTAAAGTGTTCTGCTAGATAGGGCAGGCTGTGTTTTGGGAGGTGGCGCCATACTTTTCTTGCTATTTGTACCGTACAAATACTTTTTCGTTTTGGAATGCTCAGTTCAAAATGATTGAGGCATCCTTTGAGGACGCTCATATCAAAACCTGCATTGTGTGCTACAAAGGGGCTTACACTATCTGTATCAGGTTCATTTCTCAAAAATGGTTCAATTTTTTCTATCCATACAGTATCAAAGAAGTTTTCTTTTTGGGTCATTTGAGGTGTAATGCCGTGAATGTCTATAAAACGTGGCACAAAATAATTTGTGGGCGGTTTTATGAGTGTATACAATTCATCTGCTACTTCGCCATTAGTATAGCGAATTAATCCTACCGAGCACGCACTATTTTTATCAAAATTTGCCGTTTCAAAGTCTATTGCTATGAAATTCATTAGAACCTCTTTTTTACATAGCGCATGAGTTCGCTTAAGTTTTCGATTTTTCGAGAGGAATTGCCAGAGCGTACATAAAATGCCTCACCCTTATTTTCAAGATTTACGTATATGGGTTCATCACTATCTTTTATGGAAACACAGGCAATGTCGCAGCTATTGATTCTTGTAAAACTACATTTTACTTGACTTGCACAAAAGTCCTTTCCAAATGCTTTATCTATAAGATTTCGAAGGTGTAGTTCAAAGTAATCAGTATCACCACTTTTAAGGGTTGAGAAATCATTTTCTAAGCCGAGTATGGTACCATCATCCTGAACTCCAATCAATATTTTTCCACCATTAGCATTTGAAAATGCTGCTATTGATTTAATAATAACCTTTTCTAAGTCTTTGTTACAGTCGTTATTTTTATAATCCCATCGTAAGCTCGATTTGAATTCAAGTGACTCATTTTCGCCTTTGTCTATTAATTGGAGCATTTTTTCTTCATCGCTTAATCTAAAGTTTGTTTTTCTTCCGATAAGTAGCAGTAAAAAAAGTGTAAATCCAAAAAAAGAAAATAATATTATTACAGTAAATAATAAAAACTGACCAGGTCCACTAATTGATGATTCTGTAATGTATAACTGGATTGTAAAAGTGTTATCACCTATTGAAAAGGATACTTCGGTTGTGCCGTATATTTCGTTGTTTATTGTACGAGCAATAGGATTTTCAAGTTGCGGTAAAATTCCTCCTCTTTGGTTTAGAGGTGAAAAAAGCGGAGTATCAGCTAGTTTTAAATCGTTATACAGCTCCCATTGCGATTCATTTAAAACTGATACAATGCTGTTAGCATTTGAATCTGTAATAATTGAAAAACCTTCAATGGCTGAGTCTTGCAATGTAACCTCGGTAAGTGGTAGTGCTATTTGCAAACATGTCTCTTCGTTGTTATGAAGCTTATAATATATTATTAGTTGTGGAATTGTATCAATTACTTCTATATGTGTCCATACAATTTGGCCTTTTTCTAAAGCACGGGGAAGGGTAGTTTCATCAATGACTTTAACCTTAGTGAAGTAACCAGTTCTTTCAAACATGTCGAAAAGAAGATCCTCTTGAATAGTTTCTTCACTTGTGCTTAATATTTTTTCAATTGTAACTAATTGAGACAGTGGTGTATATGTCATTTTAAAAGCCATTGAATAATTTTGTGCAATAAGATTGAGAGAGTCTCTATCTATAAACCACGTTCTCATTATGTTTTGACCGATTAATAAAAATACACCTAGCGACAATAATAGTATTGCTGTTGCAAAGAGTTTTTTTAAGTGTTTGTCTATTATTCGTTTGAGTTTATTCTTCAGTGTCATACAATTAGTTTATTTCAACATAGTCCTGTTTTGCTGTTTGACCTTTTAGAACATAGTTTTTTGTATTTTTATGAGACGCTTGTAAGTCTTCATCAGTTAATGTTCTAACTGCCTTTGCAGGGCTTCCAACGATAAGCGAGTTATCAGGAAACTCTTTTCCTTGGGTTACTAGTGCTCCTGCTCCTACAATACAATTCTTACCTATTACTGCATTATTAAGTACAATAGCCCCCATTCCAATTGTTGAGCCTTCTTTTACGGTGCATGAATGTAATATGGCACCATGTCCTATTGTTACATTGTCTTCAACAATGCATGGAATATCGGTGTCTAGATGTATTACAGCGTTATCTTGTACGTTAGAGTTTTTTCCAATTTTTATTGGAGCTATATCTGCCCTAATGGTAGCAGAAAACCACACTGAAACGTTTTCATCAATAGTTACATCGCCTGCTACTTCTGCATTCCATGCAACAAAAGTCGTATCATGTATGAGTGGGGTTTTATCTTTTATCGAATGTACCATAAAAAAAGTATACTAGAAAACACTATTTTTGTATACAGGGAAAAACAAGAAAGCACAGGAATCAATTATGAATAACTAATTAAATTTAGCCACAGATGAACAGTATGCAAAGGATGTTTTTTGTGGTGTAAAGGGAAAAAATACCGTTATCCTGTTTAATCCTGTATATCAGCGGCTATAAAAAGGACACTTTTGGATGAAAATTGATTTCACTGACAAGAAAGCTTTACTCTACTATTTGCAAAGTTGTGATATTCGTTTGGCCATGTTTTGCAAAGACACTTGTTCTTGCACAGCTCCTTTTTCAAATGCAACCCTAGGCATCCCATACACAATTGATGACTCTTCATCTTGTCCAAGCGTTCTTGATCCCTGGCGTCTAAGCTCAGCTAATTCTACCGCTCCATCACGACCCATTCCTGTCATAATAATACCCAAGGCGTTATTTGTGTATTCTTTGGCTATAGATTCAAATAAAACATCTGCTGAAGGTCTATGACCGCTTACTGGAGGGGCATCAGAAAGATGAATAACTGCTGCAAGCGGTTTTCGCTCAACAACTATATGCTTATCGCCAGGTGCAATAAATACACGTCCTGGTTTTAATATGTCGCCTTCTTGAGCTTCTTTTACTTCAAGTGGGCAAATACTGTTTAAGCTTAATGCAAACTCAGCTGTAAATCCAGCTGGCATGTGTTGAACTATTACTATAGGTTGTTTTAGATCTGGGTCTATTTCTGCAAACATTTCACGTAAAGCATTCGGCCCACCAGTAGAAATACCTATAGCTATTATTTCAACTTTGCCTTCAGGGCGAAGAGCCTTGATAGGTCCTTCAGGTGTTTTCGTTGTGGTAAGCGGAGTCATAGGTTTAGTAATGCTTTTTGACTTTTCTAATAATGAGGAAGAAGGGCCTTTTAATTTGTTTGCATAAGGTAGTCCATAGGTTTTAATCAAGCTAATGAGATTATCCGCGAGTTCATTAATTCCTGTTGTCCCATTAGGTTTAAGCATAAAGTCGCACGCACCGAGCTCAAGGCATTCCATTGTCCATGTTGCGCCTGATTGGGCTATGCTTGAAAAAAGAATGGTAGGAATATCAATATTAGCCTTTTTTCGCTCTTTCATAAATTCAAGTCCATTCATGACAGGCATGTTGAGGTCTAATGTAATTACGTGGTATTTATCCTTTGCAATTTTTTCTAAAGCTATTTTTCCATTTTCAGCTGTATCAATGGTAACATTTTGCATAGACTGCAAAATCAGCTTTGAAAAAAGGTCTCTCATAAGTTTCGAGTCGTCTACTATTAGTATTTTTATATCTGACATTTAGATAGGTCCTTCATAATTACTGAAATTTTCACATTAGTTTTTATGGTAAATGCATGCCCAATCAGTTTTCAAAAATTGAAACTTTGTATCCATACCAAACAGAGACTCTGAGTGACCAATAAATAGAAAGGAATCACTTTCCATAGAATCGTAAAAACATTTTACCGTAGCTGTTTGCGCGGGAAGATCGAAGTAAATTAATACATTCCTACAAAAAACCACATCGTTATCATTTATATGAGAATTGTGCTTCAAATTGTGATAGTCAAAGCGGATAGTATTTTTTAGGTCTTCATTTATTTGGTAGCCGCCTTCCACTTGTGTAAAATACTTTGAAAGATATTTTGGCGGCACACCTTCGCATTTATTTGTAGGGTAAAACCCCTGTTTTGCAGTAAGAATTGATTTAAGAGAAATATCTGATGCTAAAATTTGAAAGGTAATATTTGACGGCAATATTTCTTTTAATACCATTGCTATTGTGTATGGTTCTTCTCCTGTGGAGCATCCAGCACTCCAAACCTTAATATTTGTCTTTCCTTTTGCTCTTTTTTTCTCAAGAATTTTCGGAATAACATAATTAATTAAAGTATCAAAGTGAGGCTGGTTTCTAAAGAATCTTGTTAAATTTGTTGTAACTGAATCTAACATCCACTTCATTTCATCTGTACGTGTTGTTACTAATTTGTACAGGTCAGCAAGTGACTCTAACTCCTTTTCTTTAACACAAGTACGTAAGCGTCCTTCTAGAATGGTCCGGTTAACATCAGAAAATGTAATTCCACTTTCTTTGTAGATGAGCTTGCTAAATAAATCAAAATCAGCATCAGTTAGTTGAAAATCCATAGTATATTATACAATATAAAACAAAAAAAGTAAACACTAAACTTAAATACTATTGACAAAAAAGGCAAGAGATGTGAAAATCATAGTATGAGTAAATATATTTTGGTAACTGGGGGAGTATGCTCCAGTCTTGGCAAGGGCGTTGCCGCATCCAGTATTGGCAGTTTGTTAGAATGCAGTGGTTTAAAAATTGCAATGATGAAGTGTGACCCATATATAAATGTTGACGCAGGTAACATGAGTCCTTATCAACATGGTGAAGTGTATGTTACAGCAGATGGAGCTGAGACCGATTTAAATTTGGGAAATTATGAGCGTTTTACCGATGTATCGCTTACGGCTCAAAATTCTGTTACAACAGGGCAAATATATGAAGCTGTTATCAAAAATGAACGTGCAGGTCGTTATAACGGCAGAACGGTACAGGTTATTCCGCATATAACCGATGAAATAAAAAGAAGAATATATCTTGTTGGTTCTCAAACAAAAGCCGATGTTGTTGTTGTTGAAATTGGCGGTACTGTTGGGGATATAGAGTCGATTCCATTTCTTGAAGCTACGAGACAGTTAATACGAGAGTTAGGCAAGAAAAATGCTTTATCAATTCATATTACACTTGTACCAGAAATTACTGGTGGAGAATTAAAAACTAAACCAACGCAACATTCAGTAAAAAAGATGCAAGAATTAGGGATTCAACCTGATATTTTATTATGTAGAACAGAAAAATTACTTGACGAAGATTTAAAGCGCAAGATTGCCCTTTTTTGCAATGTTGAAAAAAATGGTGTGTTTACATCAGGTGATGTGAAAAAAACTATTTATGAGCTTCCGCGTGAATTGTATAAACAAGGCTTTGCAGAAACTATACTAAAAAAACTAGACTTTGAAGAGCATAAGACAGATATTAAGCAATGGAATGATTTTATTGCTCATTTAAGCAACCCAAAGGGAACTGTTCGCATTGGTATGCTTTGCAAGAAAAAATATATTGATGATTGGTTTAAATCTACCAGAGAATCATTGTTTCACGCCTGTGTTGCAGCTCATTCGCTTGAATTAGAGCTGAAAAAAATCGATGCAGAAAGTGTAGAAATGGCAACGGAAATAGAACCCTTTTTTAATGATGTTGATGCTATTATTATTCCTGGAAATTATGGACAAAGGGGTTTTTTAGGCCTTTTAAGAACGGTTCAATATGCGCGTGAACATAAAATCCCCTATTTAGGAATAGATCTGGGAATGCAACTTATGGCAATAGAAACAGGGCGAAATTTATTGGGCTGGGAAGATGCCGATTCAACTGAATTTGTCGAAAACTCAAGCTATCCTGTAATAAGTCTTCCTGAGGAACAAACAGGATTTGTTCCAGTTGGCTTTATGCGACTTGGAGATGAAGATATAGTTATAAAAGAAAAATCAAAGCTTTGTGGAATATACAAAAAAAGTGAAATTACTGAAAGACATAGAAACAAGTATTCGTTTGATAAAAAGTATGCTGAAGATTTACAAGAAAAGGGGCTTATTGTTACAGCGCAGGCAAAAAGTGATGAGCATGTAGAAGCCTTTGAATGGGAAAATCATCCTTGGGGTATTGGAGTTCAATATCATCCTGAGTTTTTATCATGCCCAAAACAGCCTCATCCATTGTTTGTTGATTTTATTAGGGCTGGTTTTGAAAACTCTAAATCGAAATAAGGGGTGCACAGGACTTTGAGAAAATCACTGCAAGTCATTAAAATATTTTTTCTTTTTTCTCTCATTACATCATGCTCGCTTGATTATTTCGAACAAGGTAATGATTCATCTTCTTCTCCAGAGTTAGTATTCTATGATGCTGATTTTTCTCGTATTGATAATAATGCAGTTGCCATAATGATGAGTGTAGAACAAGTTGAGCAGTATACTGAGGGTGGCTTAACATTTGCAAAGGCACCGAGCTTTACCTTATATGATTCAGAAGAAAATATCAGTACTGTAGGTTTTTGTGATGTATTGGCAGCTGATACTGTAAAAGATGAATATACTTTTTTTGGAAATGTGTCTATAATTAGCTATGAACATGATGCAAAAGTTCAGGCAGAAAATTTGCGATGGAGTGGTGAAACAGAGATATTTTCTGGGGCTGTAGGAGACTCTGTTTCCATTTCAGTTGGAAGCAATAACTCTGAGACAGTAAGTCAGGAAACTGAAAAAAAAACTGAATTATATGTTGAAGGAGAAGGTTTTTCTGCAAGCGGACGTGACTTTTCATTTACATTTGATGGGCCTGTGTCGGGGAGAATAATTGAAAACTAGAAAAAATAACATTACAAGGTTAACACAACAACTTCAAAAACGATTTACCTTGATGTTAATCATTTTTTATATTTTTTGTGTGAAAACTATTTTTAGTGAGACAATAACATTTTCTGCCAATTCGATGAGTGGGACAATAAGTGATTCTGACAATTACACTCGGCTGAGTGATAATGCGGTAGTAAATACAGACAGCATGGATTTGCAAGCAGATGACATTGAACTAAATGGAGAAGACTATCGTTACATCGTTGCAACAGGAAATATTAGTGGTACCTATTCGGATGCGGGCTTTACATTTGAGTGTGATTCTCTTAGGTACGACCGCGAAAGTAAAATTGCTATTCTAGAAGGAAATGTATCAATGGTTGATACAGAAAATGATGTTGCGTTAAAAGCAGAACTCATAGAGTATAACCAAAATACTGAAGTTGCTGTTATTCAAATCAATGTCGAAATTACACAGGATAAGTCGGTATGTACGGCTGCTTTTGCACTTTATAGAAAAGACATTCAAATTTTGGAGTTAAGCGGCAGTCCAAAAATAACACAAGAGGATGATATTTTTCAAGCGCATGAAATTGTATTCAACTTAGAAACTGAAGAAATTACACTTATTGGCAATGTTCAGGGTACCGTTATAGATGAAAGTTCCGACGAAAATGCGACCATTGAAAATGATGAAGAGTAGAAATTAAGAGGAATAAATTGTGAGTGAATTACGAGTTACAAGCCTTCATAAAAAATTTGGAAAAAAAGAAGTAGTACGAGGTGTCGATTTTTCAATGGATAGGGGAAAAGTTGTTGGTCTTTTGGGTCCAAATGGTGCTGGGAAAACTACTATTTTTTATATGATTGTAGGTTTTTATAAACCAACACAAGGTGAAGTCTTTTTAGATGATATTTGCATTACCACTTTACCTATGTATAAGCGATCGAGACTAGGTATTTCTTATCTTCCTCAAGAAGCCTCTGTTTTTAGAAAACTCACTGTTGAGCAAAATATTTGGGCAATTATTGAAAGTAGACAAGATTTACATTTAAAAGAAAAACATGACCTCTTGGAGCGTCTTCTTGATGATTTTTCTATCACGAGGCTACGCAAGCAAATGGCGTATACTCTGTCTGGAGGCGAAAGGCGGCGGACTGAAATTGCAAGGGCTCTTGCTACAGATCCAAAATTTTTGCTTTTAGATGAACCCTTTGCAGGAATCGACCCCATTGCAGTCTCTGATATAAAAGAAGTTGTGAAGTTATTATCTGATAGAGATATAGGTGTACTGATTACCGACCATAATGTGCGTGCAACTCTTGATATTACTGATAGTGCTATTATAATAAATCAAGGTGAGATATTAGTTCATGGTAGCCAAGAAGAAATATTGGAAAGTGAAATTGCTCGTAAAATATATCTTGGTGACGAGTTTGAAATGTAAAAGGAAAACGCTGTTGTTCCTACAATAAACCCCGTTCATTGTCGCCAATTAACGGGGTTTATTGTATTATAAAGCGATTTTGTATTTCTTTTTAACTTGAAACTTTGTCTATGGCACCTTCACTAACATATTTCTTTAATTGCATAGTTGCAACTTTTACATTTGCTATTACAGAAGGACCTCCAACACATCCGCCTTCGCATGCCATGACTTCTACAAGATTTGGTGTATCATCATTTGCAGATGCTTCCCCAGATTGAATTTTCCCATAATTTGCTAGGAGTTTCATGCCAGCTTTATCTAATCCATTTATTACGGCAGGTTTTAGCTTTTCACCATTCTTTAAACGAATACGTACTGCTTCTGCAACACCGCCCGTAACTGCAAAATTTCGTCCCGACGCAGTAGGAATTATTGAACCTAGGGTTGGTTCTGACTTTCCTATTTCAACCTCTTTAGCTATAAAGAAAGCTCCCATTTCCTCTACAGACAATACATAATCAACAAATTCATCGTCCATCCCTTCTCGTCTTTTTGCTAAACAAGGGCCAATGAAAACAGATATGCATTCTGGGTCTTCTTTTTTTACAATTTCTGCGGTATAGTGCATTGGGGTATGTGTATCAGAAACACAAGGTTTTAATTCTGGGACATGGATATTTACAGCACGAACATAGGCTGGGCAGCATGATGTTGTCATAAGTTTGTCGCCATGCTCCATTCTTTCTTCAAATTCAGCGGCTTCTTTATCAGCGGTTATATCAGCACCAACGGCAACTTCCCATACTCTACTAAAGCCTGTTTCTAGAAGTGCAGACTCTAGTTGTCCTGGTGTAGCCCTGAACTGTGCTGCTACGGCTGGGGCATACATCGCTACCACTTTCTTCCCGTTCATAATATGTTTTATTACGTCTACCAATTGACCTTTGTCCATCATTGCGCCAAAAGGGCATTCTCTCATACAGTTTCCGCAAAAAATGCATTTTTCATAATCTATAATTTCTTTTCCTTCTTCATTTTTAGATATTGCATCTACAGGACAGGATTCTTCACAAGGAACAGGTATTTTAATTATAGCGTGATAAGGACAGTTTGATAAACATAATCCACAGTTTATACAGTTTTCTCCGTCGATAATGGCTCGTCCATTTTTTATGCTAATGCATTTTTTTGGGCAGTTTATCATGCAGGGGCGTGCTACACATGCTTGGCATGCATTTGTAATCATGAATTGGCTTTTAACACATGCATTGCATGCTTCATCTAAAACAGTAAGAATTGGCCAAGTAGGTTTTTCTCGTTGTAGAGCTTCTCGCGCATATTCTTCTAAAGGTTTTTCCTCATCATAATCCTCTAAAGAGCATCCTATGCGAGCAATGACGCGTTGTCTAATTATTTCGCGGTCGTGATAAATACAACACCGTAGAGGCTCACTTTTCTTTGGTATCATTGTCCGTGGAATATAATGAAGGCCTTTTTCTAAATCATTGTTCAATTGAAGCCGTGCTATGTGGACAAGAATTTCACGTTTTAAATGTGCTGCGTTATTATTAATGTTTAGCATACTTTTTCCTTGATTTTTTCAATTACACTTTGTAGTGTTGCTTCTTCATGAACTTCGCCATCAATCAGAACATACGGTGCTTTAGAATTGCTTCCACCTTTGCAAAGTTCCAGGCAGGTGAGTCCTTCAATTTCTACTTTTTCTTTGATGTCTTCTGAAAGTTCATCTTCTAAAAGTAAGAGTTCTGAAGCTCCCATAACGTAACAGGTAGTTCCTGTACAAATTGAAACTTTAATTTTTGCCATAATTTACTCCTATAAAATATATTTTACTATTTATTTGTCTTTTATGTTTTAAAAATAGTCAATTTTAACTTCTTTTAGGTACTTAACTTCCAAAAGAGAAGCTATTTTTTTTATTACATTTCGCCGTATTTCTAACTCTACGGGCATGTTTGGGTCTTGATGAGCTTCGTTTATTTTTGTTCCAACAAAAAATTGTATTCTATCGGAATTAAAAAAAAGTTCAACAATTTTTGTTGCGGGGTTTGGCTTTATGTCTTCAAGTTTTTTTTCTTTTTCCAAGATTTCTGCAACAGCCCCCATGGTAATTATTCCTTCAGTTACTAAGTCTGCTCCCTCCATTTGTGAAGAAGGCGGGATGACAGGATCAAAGTTTTTTAACAACACTTTGATCGGCTTTCCAAGCTCACGTGATATAATATTGGCGCTTGTACCTCCGCAAACAATTTTTGTTCCATCAAAAAGTTTAAACCTTTGTGCAATTTCTGTATCACTTTCTTTGTTTATTGGTGGTCCTGTAAAGACCAGCATGTCCCGAGGTTTTCTGAAATAGATTACTCCACAAGTAATATCATCTTGGGGTTTGTACCCGTCGTGAAACACTGCTTTTTGAACTATTGTTCTTGCAAGGTCTCTGGCGCTTATATCAGGGTGGGTTGCTACTGTGTCTAAGACAAAGTTCTGTGCTTTTACACCTCCCCATCCAAAAGGTAGCGCTTGAGTTCCCATTCCCGATTGAGTTACTCCATCGGAAAAAAAGATAAGTCTATCTCCTGGCTTTGCATCATAATGGGAATAATGAAGTAGTGCTTCTATCCTAGGGGCAGTTGACTTCTTTTTTCTTTCGATAGGAGTTATCTCTTTAATTGGTTCAATGAGGGTTTGCTCTCTAATGAGTATATAAGGAGGGTTATCATATTCCATAATTCTGACTCTTGCGCTAGGCTCAATATCTACAAGCGTAAAAGTTGCATAGCTAATACCTCTGTCTTTACAGACGGGCAGCGTGTCCATAATTATGTTTGCCGCCTTCCACATTGGAATATCAGAGGAAATAAATTTTGTTGCCATGGTAGCAGTAAGCGTTGCAAGTACTCCTGCTTTTATTCCTGAGCCAAGGCCGTCTGAAAGTGCTGTAATAACTCTTTTGTCGCTCGGGTTCTTTTGCGATAAAAAGACATCTCCTTCAGCAATATTTTTATGTTTACATACCTGGTAATGGCCAACTTCTATGAATGTTTCTACTTTACCTTCAGTATGTATTTTTGTGTCGAGAGGATCTGTCATGATGACTCCTCGTCGGAGAACGACTCAATAATTGAGTTTAACATTGATTCCGTATCAGCTGCATTTTCTCCTAATAAAAAAGCGATTTTCTGCACAACCGATAAGTTTTTTGTTATTACTTTTTGAGCTTGTTTTATTACTCTTGTTTTTTGAATTTGAGGGGCCGTAATGTCTTCTATAACGCCACCTGCAAACTCTTCTTTTTCGATAACAAATACGGATACATGAAATATTTTCTTGCCGCTTCTAACTTCACGTTCAATAACATCAGGCCCATTTTTGGATAATACATCTTCAAAAAAACGAGAAAAATCTGTTATTTTAGATAAGTCTGCACCCTCAAGACCTGGCTTTGCTTCGTACATTTCGCTAATATCATTTCCCATAAGGTGTGCAAAATTAGGGTTGCATTCTACAATTTTAAGATCCCTATTTACTATAACGACACCACTTGGAATTGCTTGTACGAGACCATTTGCTTTTTTTTGAGCTAGCTTTTTCATATATGAAACACACATAGTTTTTTCAGCTCTTTTTTCAAGCATGGCTTGCACAAAATCTCTACACGTGTCATAGCCACAACCTGCACAATTTAGCTCATCCGCTTTAGAGTATTTTCCAACAGAGCGCAACGCATTTTGGATCTTTTCTTCATTGATTGTTTCATTTCTAAAAGCGACAACAGGAACTGTTCCTGTAAGATCTCTTGATACATCTGTAATGTCTTTTTCTAGCCTCTCGGGAGCGCTTTGAGCATAATCTACTAGATTTACTCTTTTAATAGCTGTAGAGCGACTTGTAGTGCATGCAGGGCCATTAATGCAGCCGCCAGGACATGCGAGCATTTCAATAAAAAGTGGTTCTGGCAGTTTTTCTTTATGTAAACCAGCAAGGGTTGAAGTAAACTCTTCCACACCTGTTACAGACATTGCTCTTACACCCTCTAAATTATCATAGCGTTTCATTGAGGCTATCATTCCACCGTCTACGGGGTAGAGAGTGCCTTTTGCAGCTCGAAATGGAATGAAATGTGCTTCAGAGGTATCAGCTTTGATTTTACTTGGGTCAATTGACTCTTCTGCAAACCATTTTCTAAGATCTTCAAAAGAAATACTTGCCTCAATTTCATTGAAGACATCAGCTTCTCTTTTTTTTGAAAGACAAGGGCCAATAAAAATTACTGTTGTTTTTTCTCCAAAGTATTCTTTAAGAAAACGTGCGTGTGCTAAAAGTGGGGATGAACGATCGGTAATAAATGGAGTGTAATCGGGCATAACATGCTTAATATATTCTACTGTTGTTGGGCATGCAGACGATAGGAAAAGTCGTTGTGCATCTGGGTTTTGTTTTGCCTTTGTAATATCATTAGTAATTTGAGCTGAAACTAAATCTGCACCTATAGCCGTTTCTGATACTCCAAAGAAGCCAAGTTTTTTTATGGCAGTAATAAGTTGTGCAACAGAGCACTCTGGGAAATCTGAGATAAAAGAAGGTGCTAATGATGCAATCACTTTTTCTTTTACAGAAACACAGGTTTTTGCTTTTGGAATGTCATCTCTAACTCGTTTTGCCTTTGCAGGACAATTGATTACACATTTTCCACAAATAATGCATAGTTCAGGCATAATTAATGCGTGCCCTTGCTCTACGCGGATAGCTTTTACAGGGCACTGACGAACACATTTATAACAGTCTTGACATTCAGTTGGTTCTGTATAAACAGGATGTAATTGATTCATACTAAACTCCATTTTCAAGTGAAATTTCATGTTTCAATATATCTTCAAGCGAAAAAGGAGATACATTTGAATATAGAGTGTCATTAATTCTTACATTTGGACCTTTTTTGCATTCTCCTTCACAAAGACATCCTCGTATGTCTACTTTATCTTGTAGTCCCAATTTTTCAACAATTTCTTGTACTGCCTCTGCATTATTAGCATTGCCTCTGCTAAAGCAGGAACTTCCCATGCATACTGTTATCGTCATAATTTTTTTGTCTCCTGTTTTATTATATAAAATTTTATCGATATATGTCAAGAGGTGACTGTTTTTCCTAGGGAATTCAATTTTGGAGAACTAATTAAATTTAGCCACAGATGAACAGGATGTAAAGGATGTTTTTTTGCTGTCTAATGGGAACGAATATCATTATCCTGTTTAATCCTGTATATCCGCGGCAATAAAAATAACACTCTTGGATGAAAATTGATTTCCATGGTTTTCCTTTATTACAACTGATTACACTGTAGCTGGACTACTACCTATTCTTTTTTACCTTCCACTTGTTTCCATCTTGGAAAAAATCGGAAGCTTTCATTTCAAGGATCCGTCCGTCTTCCCCTGCCATTTTTACTGTACCTCGAACTTGATTTGTTTCGGTTATTTGGAAATTTGTACCCTCAAAATAAATGCGAATTCCCTCTGATGGCATGCTTTTTCTCGCTTCATTATACCAATCAGCTTCGTATGCTAGACAGCACAATAAACGCCCACATTGACCAGAAATTTTTACTGAATTAAGTGATAAATTTTGATTTTTTGCCATCTTTATTGAAACAGGCCGAAGTTTATCAGATACAGCGTTACAACAAAATGGACGTCCGCATACGCCTAAACCACCAATAATCCGAGATTCATCTCTTACCCCAATTTGACGAAGTTCAATGCGCATTTTGAATACACTAACGAGGTCTTTTACAAGTTCTCTAAAGTCAACCCTGTTTTCGGCGCTAAAAAAGAATACAACTTTTTGTTCTTCAAGCAAAAAATGTACACCCAAAGCTTTCATATCTAATTTTCGTGCAATGGTTTTATCTTTAAATGTTTTTAAAGCTTCCTTTTCCTTTGTCTTCAAATCATTAGATCTCTTGATATCTTCTTTTATTGCTTTTCTTTCGACAGCAACTACATCTGATGGCTGTATGCCGATGGGCTTTTTAACTTCTCCTAGTACAAGTGACATGTCTTTGCCGTATCGGGTAGGTACTATAACATAATCACCTGAAGAAATACTAATACTCGAAGGGCATGTTGCATATATGCTTTCTGAAGAGTATTCAAGTTTTAATTGGTATAAAGGAGAGGGGAATACATAATTATCATTTTCATGCTGATTATTATCATCCGCACCTTCATCTTCTAATGACAGAAGGTCGTTATGATTTAATTCCTCTATATTCCCTGTTATTACGTCACTCATATATCCTCCAACTACTTATATTTTTTTTACCTAGTTTTAACAGTAGTTACATTAAAACTGTTCAGTTCATACACTATGGTGGTTATGAAAAAAAATCCACCAGTAAACCATTAATTTCTTCTATGCGAGCCAGGATATTTAATTGGTCATTTTGGTTAAACAGTATATCGCTTGCCAGTGTGTCAAGTCGCTGGTTTACAACATTTACTAAAGTATAAACAACACGTTTTTGCCCTCTGCGTCTTTGTTGTGTTTCTATTTCGTAGGAATTTTTTACCACAAAGTCTAAAAAATGTGAAAGCGTTTTTCTATAGCTTTTGTATTCATCAGTATATGGATTCTTTTTTAAGCGATCGCCTGCAGTATAGACAGAATCTACTAAGTAATGGAGTTTTTCTTCAAAGGGTTTCCCTTCTATTTCACTCAAAAAAGCAGTGTCATTGTTTTCCAGTATTTCTTTTTGTTCTTGTGCTGTTTGTAGTGCCGATGAAAAAGGTTTTGATTTAATTTTTGAGGTGTCGCTTTTATGCTCTTTCTTTTTGGCAATTTCCCCTGCTTGAAATAGAGTAGTGGCTAGTCCTAATGGATCTAGAGGCAGCATTATCGGTTACTCCTACTTACTAGTAGTGTTCTTTTTTTGATAGCCTTTTCATCTTGCCAGGCTTTCTTTGCTGTTTCAAATGTTTCACTGTTTTCAAATATTATACATTGTCCTTGAACAAATACTTTTTCTTCAACAAGAATTTTTTTAGAAACTATATCTCCAATTACGGTTGCAGTTGAAAACAATCGTACGCCTTCTGGTGCAACTACATCACCCTCTACAATACCATGAATAATAGCAGACGTTGCATGAATATTGCCTCTTATGCGTGCTTGTTCTCCAATAATAAGTTTTCCCGTTGTTTCTAGGTTGCCATCTATGTCACCGTCAAAGCGAATAAAGCCTTTAACATTTAAGTCGCCTTGGATAAAAGAGCCCGGTCCGATAAGGGTATTTATTGAAATGTCATCATTTGGAAAAGCCATAGCGTACTCTCGTTGTTATTTTGTTTTAATGTTCACATATGGCGCAGGATCAATAAGACTTGAACCTATATATATCTCATAGTGAAGGTGAGGCCCTGTTGAAAGCCCTGTATTTCCTACAACTCCTATTACTTCTCCTTGTTCTACATCTTGGCCAAGAGAAACGTAACTTGCATTCATGTGCGCATAGCGTGTTATGTATCCATATTTATGTTGAATAGCAACATGAATACCCAGTGCATCACTATATGTGTTGGAGATGACCTTTCCGTTTGCTGTTGCAACTATAGGATCTCCTGTGCGCCCTGTTGCAACATCGTATCCAGTGTGAATATACCATTGCCCAGTAATAGGGTGAACTGAGTGTCCAAATTGGTGGGTTGTGTAACCAATGCCACCTTTTAGAGGCCAAATATTCGGAGTGTCTGAAAAAATTGCCTGTTGAGACTTAATAACTTCACCAATTTGTTCAATTGGATCTATTGTTCCTTCAATGTATGCTGTAAGTTCTTGTACATCTTTTATTTCTTTTGTAGTTCCAGTTGTAAGTGATTGGCTATCCATTAAAGAAGATAAGTCACCGCTTCTAGAGGAAGAAGTTGATGAATTGGTAACATCAATACCTATAAGAGCAAGAGATTCATTTAAAGCTGTTTTGAATTTCTCTGCTGCTTGTAATAAATTATTGTTTTCATCCTGAAGAACATCAAAGCTAGCAAGGCTTTCACGGTTTTCTGTTTCTAGGCGTGTTATTTCAGATGAAGATATGTTATGTTGTCTGTTAAAATAAAAAAATGAGAATAACATTCCTATAGCAATAAGTGAGCCAAAAACAAGTGAGAATATATTGGTACGAAAGTTTATTACGTTTGTTTGTGAATGAGGCACAATCATAATTGTAAGCTTGCTATCACATAATTTAATAAAGCTTCGTATGGCCTTATGTATTTTACGGCACCCATTGAGCACATTTTTGCCTATGTGAAGAACAACACTTTTTTCAAATTTTTCGTATGTACGAGTTCTTGCCACTCAAATCTCCATTTATCTTACCGTTTTATCACGGCATACTTCATCTATTATCGGCATATTATATCATGTTTAAGATAATCTGTCAAACAAAGTTTTAAAAAAAAATAAAAAATGGCTATTTTTTTCAATTATACTATGTCATTTTAAAAAAAAGTGCTGTTAATGTGAAAAAAAACATTGACGTCATGCGATTACTGTGGTATTCTTATATTGTGCATATAGTAGATTGTATAAATGACTACGTTGATAGCACAAACGGTTAGCTTTTTTGCTTCCGCATTATCGTTTTTGGATTGATTAGCCATGAAAGTTTTTGATACTCACGCCCACATAGGGCTTATTTATGATGACCCTATTGAGCAACTTCGTGTTGTTCAGGAAGCCAAACAAGTTGGTGTTACTAGAATCTTAAGCATCTGTAATAGTTTGCATGATTTTTCTCAAGTGTATAATAATTTAAAATCCTTACCTGGTGTGTATTATGCTGTTGGAGTTGCTCCATCTGAAGTAATTCACCCTGGAAAAGACTGGTTAAAAACTATTGAAGACAGCCTTAAGCTTCCAAATGTTATTGCACTAGGCGAAACAGGTTTAGATTATTTTAGAAAATTTGGTGACAAACGCTCACAAATTGAACTGTTTATAAATCAATTAGATTTAGCTCAAAGAATGGATGTTCCTGTTATTATTCATAACAGAGAAGCAGGAAAAGATGTACTTGATATTTTATCAGAAAGATTACCTTCCGCTGGAGGAGTTTTACACTGTTATTCTGAAGATGCTGAATATGCAAAAAAAGCATTGGATTTAAACCTTTATTTTTCATTTGCAGGTAATCTTACATATCGCAACGCTCGTAACTTGCATGAAACAGTTTTGAATGTTCCTCTTGATCGTATTCTTGTTGAATCTGAAAGCCCTTTTATGGTACCAGCAGAATACAGAGGAAAGCGCAATATGCCTGCCTATACTCTTTCAACTGTACATTTTTTAGCAGAAATGCTTGATATGGAAGTTGAAGGGCTAGCTGAAACACTTTGGCAAAATAGTTGTAAGTTTTTCCGTTTAGAACCATAAAGGTTTATTGTACTGTAGTAAAGATACATGGAATCATTATATCATCCGGTTTCAATACGATGTCCTCTTTCTAGCGATGATCATAGTTTACATCTTGGTGGGAATTTATTTTTAGCGCCTGTGGCTGGTTATTCAGATAGGGCTTTTAGAACTCTCTGTGCAGATGGAGGTGCTAATTTTTCCTATACTGAAATGGTTTCTGCAGAGGCTCTTGTGAGAGGATCAGGAAAAACTGAGCAAATCATGATGCGTTCAGAAAATGAAAAATCTTATGCAGTGCAAATTTTTGGCAGTGACCCTGAGACAATGGGGCGCGCAGTTCCACTCGTTCTTGAAAAGTCAGATCCTGATGTTATAGATATTAACTCAGGTTGCCCTGTTCATAAAATTACAAAAACTGGAGCTGGGTCTTCTTTAATGAGAGATACAACCTTGCTTTATAATGTTGTGAACGCTGTTGCGAAAAGTGCGTTTCATGCACCTAGCGTAAATGAAAACTGTAAGAACCCTATTCCTGTAACAGTAAAAATACGATCAGGATGGGACTCTCGTTCAATTTCATGGAAAGAAGCCGCTCTTGCTGCAAAAGAAGCAGGTGCTGCAGCAATTACTTTGCATCCACGTACAAGAGCCCAAGGGTATGAGGGTTTTTCTGACTGGCAATTATTAAGTGATTTAGTTGATTTAATGAAAAAGCAGGAGAATCCAATTCCAGTTTTTGGCTCTGGTGATGTTTTTAGCCCTGAAGCGGCACGGGATATGTTATCTCAAACAGGCTGTGATGCGGTGATGTTCGCGAGGGGGGCTATGGGTGCGCCCTTTATTTTCTCTCAAACAAGGGATTTATTGGTAAAAGGCAGTTATGATACAGTATCTTTTGAAAAATGTATTATAGCTGGATTGAAGGAGCTTCGTATTTTATGTGAAGATAAAGGCGAGGCAATGGCATGCAGAGAAATGAGAAAAAGATTCTGTGCATATACTAAAGGGACCGAAGGTGGAGCCTCACTTAGGAAGAGTATTGTGCAAGCTGAATCAAAAGAAGATTATGAAAAAATCTTCTTACCACTATTGCAAAAAATGTAAAATAAAATTACAATGTAAGTATGGCTTTATTTGACCAATTATTAGATTTTTTTAAGCTTCTCTTTACACCAGGTAACCCTGAGATTCAAAAAAATCAATATTTAAAGGCAATAGAGACGAGACTACTAAAATCGAATAATTCAATATATAAAAACGGTTCGGTTCAAGTTGCATTTGCAGAGGCTTTGTTTGTTGTGTACTCAAACATAGGAGCCTTTAACTCATTGTTAGACTTTATAACCCTTCCTGAACAAAAGCTTGTAAAAAATCGTGTGTATGACGCACTCATCAAGACTGGCTATAATGAGGCCTCAAAACAAAAGCTCGATGCGCTTGTATATGATCAAAGAAAAACTGCACTTGACGAAGCAGCAAATCGAGAGGATGAAGTAAAACTACAGTTACAAAAATTTCTATCTGTTCAAAAAGATTTAAATACTACAGGATTTGCTCAAATAGAAAAAACTCTGCAAGATTTGGAATTGTTTTATGATTTGAGTAGTTACAGTTTTGTCGATATTTTAAAACTATTTGATCCATCTTTTTCTCCATTAGATTCGAACCCGAAATTTAATCCCGTGCCTTGTGAAGATCTCTGCGATGAGTTACTAAATTTTTATTACATAAGTGCAAAGTTAAATTTAACAGGATCGCTCGCGCGCGCGATAGTTGCCGTAGCTACCATTGTACCTGGAAAAATAAACCTATCGCAAGATCAGCTTGTTGCGCGTTTAAAAAAAATAGCAACAGCGCTAAATAAAACGCTTAATGCAGAAGTATTAAAAGATCTTATAGCCTTAGGGAAAAGAGATGCAGATATTTCCCCAGAAGCGGCAGTGAGCAAAGCAACCCCGCTTGATGAATATACAAATAGACAAAAGGCAATCTTCGCATCAGATACAGAACGCCTAAATGTGGAATACCAAGATCAAGTAAGGAAGAGGGAGATACAAGATATATTTGGAAATATTCCTCTTGTTTCTTTAACAGGATATAATGCTCAAACGAATAGTATTCTCCAAAAAGGTTCTTCGTGTTCATTTTTGTGGATTACTCCAATGCAGATAATCAAAACATTTGATGCTTTTCTTTTTACAGAAGAAATTCAAGCATTATTAAATGATATTGTCGTTGAAGGTTACTTTAATTTGCCTGAGACAAAAACGGATTTTTCAGCTGCCTTTTTTGATTGTACCGAAATTGCCAATGTAATTCAAGAATTTGAAAATTCATTTTCAAGAAATGAAAAGTTTGACGGTGCATTGCTTGCAAGTCATGTCAAGGATAGTCAAAAAGATCCAGAATTTGTGCGAACGCTTGGAAATATGGTTTCTGAGATAAATAACGAAGCAAAAAAAATAACACAAACGCAAACCACTAGCGTATTTGAATTGTATTCATTATTAATAACAATCTTACAAGATGCAAGACGAAGTTCGCCTGAGTTAATATCAAATATTAAGTTTTTGTTTACGTCATCTAGAAATAAAGAAACCGTTGAACTACTTGATAAGTCAATGCCAAAGTGGGAAGCGTTTCTAAAACTTATGAAACATTATGCTCAAATTGGAATTATTGAAACATACCGAGAAGAAAAGCAACAGCAAGTAGGCGTTGAAAAAGTTGAAGACTAACTAAACGTTATGTTATTATGTAAAAGGGTTTTGAATTTTTAGGAGAAAAATGTGAAAAAAAATATAATCCGAAGACCGTTTAGGTATTCGTTTAGCAATGCAGCGCTCATTATAATAGCAATAAATATTGGTGTGTTTATGCTCACTCAGATGAGCCCCCATTTACAGGCATACATGTCTTTAAATGTAGTACTTGTCATAGAAAAAGGAATGTATTACCAATTCTTTACCTACATGTTTACGCATTCAAGTTTGTATCACCTGTTAGGAAATATGTTAGGAGTTTTGTTTTTTGGGTTAGCTATAGAACGTTCTATAGGTTCAAAAGAGTTTGTCTTAATGTATGTACTCATTGGATTTCTTTGCGGGCTTACGTCTTTTATTTCCTATTACTTTAGTGGGATGTATTATACCTTTTTGCTAGGAGCTTCTGGCTCAGTATATGCAATACTGCTTATGTATGCAGTGCTTTTCCCTAATGCTAGGATTTTTATTTGGGGAATACTACCTGTATCAGCTCCTTTATTGGTGCTCATTTATGCAGGCATTTCAGTGTGGAATCAGCTTTTTTCGGTTGGGTCTGGAATAGCACACATGGCACACCTAGCGGGATTTGTTTTTGCGTGGTTGTACCTTAAAATAAGAATGGGAATAAGTCCATGGCGAGTTTGGAAAGATTTTTTTCGTTAAGATTGCTTTTTGGTCTTAAAAGTAGCAAGCTTATTGTCACACTATTTGTTTTGCTTCTTCAGTCTATAGGGCATACACAAAATATAGTTTCATCTCCTTTGTTGCGATTTCCTGTTTGGTTTGTCTTAGAGGAGTCGCCATCTTTAACATCACCCCTTTCACAAGACGTGTCGGTGTTTTCTCCTGCGGCAGAAGGAATCAGAGACTTAGCACCATTTTTCATTGAAGGGCTCGTGTATGGTTGGGAATTTATTTATACGCCTTCTGATATTGTAAGAGGGGTGAGCGAGTATTTTGAAATAGTTAGTATTGTGAGCGTTGATGCAAATGACCCTAATATACGATTCACAGACTCAATAGTGACTTCAGATGCCTCCGTTGTCGAATCATGGATAGAATATGATTTAACCAAAAGAATGATATATGAACGATATAGATGGCATGTTGGTGCTTTTCCTAGTGTTGGAGGAATAGGTGAGGCTTCTGTGTTTGATGGGATAGAAAGTATTAGGATTGCATGTGAGAGTGCTGCTAAAAATGCTATAAGGGACTATGCTCGAACAATTGAAAAAAATAAACCAAAAGAAATACAAGGAAGCATTTTTTTAACCGATTTTCCAAGATACTATATTGATGCAGGAAAATACGTTGCAGACCTTGATTTTTTTCTAAATGTGAGTAAAATAGTAGAGTATACAACATTTTAATTATGTGTATAAATACAAAGAGTTAGACAGCTTTAAGGAGGCTTTTTATGAAAAAAACAATTTTATTGTTAGTGGTAATGATGTTTGTTATGTCAGTAGGATTTGCACAAATTCCTGAGAACTTAAACGTAGAAACAATTTCAGAACAAGGAACAACCGATGAGTCATTTCCATATTTAATGACTATTGAGTTTTTGCCAGCTACAGGAGAAGCATTTTTTACTTTTACAATGCACTCAGATTTGTTTGAGCAAAGTACAGCAATGATTACAATACGAAACAGAGCTGAACAATTCATTGAAGAAAGAAAAGCGGAAAATGTAGCCGAAGGTGAAAGAGCAGATCAAATGTACTACAGCTATAGCTATCGTGGCGCAGATACAACAAAATATGATGCAGTAAACAACATGACTCACTATACTTCAAGAATACGTTTTAATGAAGTAAGAGAATTGAATTACGCAGATAACTAGAATTCTTTAGCTAGAGAATTCTAGCTAGAATGAAAATATATATCCTCGGAGAATAGAATGGACGTCCAATCCCTCGTGAAAAATTTGCATCCGCTTGAAGTACGCGTGTTGCTAACGTATAAAAGCGACGAAGAGCTTACTTCACAAAAGCTACAAAACGAACTTGATTATAAAGAAGGTCATGCAAACCAAGCCTTTTCCTGGCTTGTAGGTAAAGAACTTGCAACTGTTATAAGGCGAGAAGAGCATACTTTTTTTGAATTAACTGAGCTAGGAAAAGATTATGCAAATAAAGGGCTTCCGGCTGAGCGTATATTTAATTATGTAAAAGAAAATGACGAAAAATCTTTGCCTGAGATTGCAGCTGCTCTTGACCTTGAAAATAAGGATGTAGGCTCTGCCTTTGGGCTTTTGAGTAAAGAAGGTGCTTTACGAATGAGTCCCGAAAAAAAGGCACTCTATGAAGGAAAAGATTTACCGAATGCGCTTGTCATTGGACGTGAAATTTTACAAAGAGCACTAGGTGCACAAGATTCAACTTTAGATATGCAGTCATTAAGTAAAGAAGAGCTTGATGTTATGAATACAATGGCAAAAAAACGCGGAGCCTCAGACAGTGCTTTTAGGATTGTTGAACGAGAAACCGTTGTGCATACTCTTCTTCCAAGTGCTACAAATGTAACCGAGGCATTGAAAAATGCAGGAGTTACAGGAAATGAAATAGGAAGTTTGACTCCTTCTATTCTAGAAAAAGGAGAGTGGAAGAATTCAACTTTTAGGGGATACAATATTTCTGTTCCTCCAGCTCGTATTATTCCAGGTAGAACAAATGCCTATGTATCTTTTTTAGAGAGTGTTAAAGATAAACTTTGCTCTCTTGGTTTTGAAGAGCTAGATGGGCCGCTTGTAGAAACAGAGTTTTGGAACTCAGATGCACTATTTATGCCACAATTTCACGCTGCGAGAGATATACACGATGCATATTATGTAAAAAATCCTACTCATGCAAAAAAGATTGAAGAGCCTTTTTTATCTAATGTTAAAAATGTACATGAAAATGGTGGAAACTCTGGCAGCCGTGGCTGGAATTATAATTTTGATGTTAATTTTACTAAACGATTAATTCTGCGTAGCCAAGGAACTGCTCTTTCAGCTCACAAGCTAGCAAGTGCAAAGGTTCCGGGTAAATATTTTGGAATAGCTCGCTGTTTTCGGTATGACAAAGTTGATGCAACTCACTTGTCAGATTTTTATCAAACAGAAGGGATTGTATTAGGAGATGAAGTAAACTTAAAAACTCTTTTAGGGTTTTTAGAAATGTTTGCAGTAGAAATAGCGGGTGCAACAGATGTAAAGTATGTACCAGGATATTTTCCTTTTACTGAACCTTCAATTGAAGTTCATATTAAGCACCCTGTTCTTGGATGGTTTGAACTTGGTGGTTCTGGAATATTCCGCCCTGAAGTTACAAAGGCTATGGGTGTTGATGTACCTGTTTTAGCATGGGGCATAGGGATAGACAGAATGGCATTGATGGCATTGGGTTTAAATGATCTTCGTGAATTGTTTAGTAACGATATTGAGCAAGTTCGTCTTCGAAAGGCTCAATATTAGATGACACAAGAAGATTTGAATGAGAAAATAGAAAAGTTAGAAAAGAAGAAATCTGCATTTACGCGTAATAGAAATATATGCGCTCTAGCAACTGTTTTTCTGGGATATAATTATTATGATACCATTCAACTTGATACTCCGCCATTATGGTACTTAATTTTGATGAGTATTATTGTGCTGGCGTGTGCGGGGCTTGGGTTGTATGGGCATAGAATGATTAAAAGCTCTGTACAAGAGCTTGCAGAGCTTTACAAAGAACTGCAAGCTTGTAACGAAGAAATTGATGAAGAATAAATCTTCTATTTTCCTACATCTGCACAAGCAATAACATTTACACCGCATCCTAGAATATCACGAACAAGAACATCACCACGCTTTATAGGCGCTTTAATATTTTGTCTGCGGATTACTTCCATACAATTCATAAGTCTGTCTTTTGGCACTTCTCCATCAGTTTTTACTGGAACCAAAGGGCTTTCACCGTGCGAGACAGCTATGGTTGTAGTGAGAGTTCTTGTAGGATTTATGAGCTCTTTTTTTGCATACTCTTCACCACGGGGGCAAGTGTTATCTTTTACTTCTATGACATTTAATACGTCGCCATTTTTTTCTAAGGTTACTTCCATTAAACAACCTATTGGGCAAATAATACATGTCAACGGCATTTTTTCTATTGATTCTGAGCTGTTTTTATCTAATTCATTTTCCATTATTCTCTATCCTCCTCTGGTATTTCAATTGAAACGGTTAGATTATCAACAACTTTCGACAATACATCGCTTTTTAGTTCAACCACTTGCATTTCACCAGGTTTTACAATTTTTTTCTTTTGGGCCTTTATTCGCTGATTGTTACTATGCACTACAATTTGAACATCTCTGTATTCATCAGTTGGCCTGAACATGATAGAAATATTTGATTCGGTTTCTGTGCTTTCAATGTATTGCGGTACAGTGTAGCGAACCCTATTTCCTGGTCTTATTGTAATATTTTTTGGGTTCACAGGTTTTTCGCCTTTTGCATATTTTGCAGCATTTTCTCCAGCGCGTATGCTTTCCTGAGTTACAAAATCGACAAGGTCATGCACATGAACAGCATTTCCACATGCAAAAACACCACGAATAGACGTTTCCATGCGTTCATTTACAATTGGTCCTGAAGTACTTGAATCCATTGAAACCCCGCATTCTACTGATATTTCATTTTCGGGAATCAAACCCACTGACAGAAGCAGTGTGTCGCACTCGATGTATTCCTCAGTTTCTTTTATTGCTTTTCTATTTTTATCAACTTTTGCAACAGTAACACCTTCAACTCTTTCTTTGCCATGAATGGCGGTTATTGTGTGACTAAATTTTAAAGGAATATTAAAATTTTCAACGCACTGAACAATATTTCTCGTTAAGCCAGCCGAAAACGGCATGAGTTCGCATACAAGCTTAACTTCAACACCTTCAAGTGTTAGACGTCTTGCCATTATGAGACCAATATCTCCAGATCCTAAAATGACTGCTTTTTTTCCAGGTAGGTATCCATCCATGTTTACAAAGCGTTGTGCGCTACCTGCAGTAAAAATACCTGCAGGGCGTGTTCCTGGAATAACTAAGGCTCCTCTTGTACGCTCTCGGCATCCCATTGAAAGGATAACGGCTTTAGTTTCAATGTTCATCATTCCATCAACAGTGTTTATAGCTGTAACAATTCTTTTAGGAAAATCACTATCGTTATCTTCAGCGCTGATGCTTAATACCATAGTATCGACTTTGTATTCGATGTTATGTTTTTTTACTTCATCTATAAAGCGAGATGCATACTCTGGGCCTGTTAATTCTTCACCAAAATGATGAAGTCCAAATCCATTATGAATGCATTGTAAGAGAATCCCTCCTAATCGCACATCTCTTTCAAGAATGAGTATGTCCTGACATCCTTGTTCTCTTGCTGAGACTGCTGCTGCTAATCCTGCTGGGCCTCCCCCGATGATAACTATATCGTATTTCATCTTTATTTACCCCCCTGGTTATCGATGCTAGAGCGCGTTTTAGTGTTTAGGATAAAAGAGCAACCACCTTTTTTTGTTACATCAATCATAGGGATAGAAAGTTCCCTGCTGATTATCTCTGTAACCCTTGGAGAACAGAATCCCCCTTGGCATCGCCCCATTCCTGTTCGCGTTCTTCGTTTAACTCCATCTAAATCTACAGCACCGACTCTTGAGTGTATTGCTTGTACAATTTCAGCTTCTGTAATCATTTCGCAGCGACAGATTATTCTGCCATACAATTTATTTTCTTCTATTAGTTGTTTTTTCTTTTTGTCTGAAGCAAACTTAAAGTTAGGGATTCCTTTGAAAATTGGAATAAAGTCTTTGTTTGAAACGAGTTCAAGGCCTACTTTTTTGAGTAACGAAACAACATACTCAGCAATTGCAGGTGCTGAAGCTAACCCTGGAGAACTAATCCCAGCTACATGTATAAAACGTTTGACCTTGGAATCTTCTTCAATAATAAAATCGTTTACAGGAATTGAAGGTTTTCCTTCTTTATCCATGTAATAAGCAATGGCTCTTGCCCCTGCGAAGGAGTTAATGATATTCCGTTGAGGGATGTTTACTATAGTTTTTTCACCTTTTTCGAGAATAAAATCTTGGTTTTCTCTAAATGTTCCCATAAAAGTTTTATCGCTACAACTGTCAGCAGAGGGGCCAATAAGTATATTTTCATCTACTGTTGGAGAAACGAGAACTCCTTTACCAAGTTCATTTGGCGTTTGAAATAGCACGTGATGAGCTAAATCTTTGCAGTTGTTATCAAGTAGGCAGTATTCACCTCTTCTCGGTATTATTGCATAGTCTTTGCCACCAACCATTTTACTAACTTTATCTGCATATAAACCTGCTGCATTTACTACGTAGTGGGCTTCTATATCGCCTTTCCCTGTTTTTATGACAAAAGGGAGATTTTTTTCTTTTGGCAATGAAATTGTATGAACATCACTTTCCGTAAAAATTTTCACCCCGTTTAAAGCAGCATTTTCCGCAATGGACCATGTTGCTTGATATGGGCTTATTATTGCCGCTGTTGGGGCAAAAAGTGCAGAGGTTGCTTCCTCTGAAATATTTGGCTCCAGCTTTACTAATTCTTCTCTGCCAATGACTTTTAAATCTTTTACGCCGTTCTTTTTACCTCGCTCGTACAATTTTTTTACTATTGCATCATCGCTCTCGCTAAAAGCTACAACTAGAGAACCTATAGGTTTATAATCAAAATGAAGCTCTTCAGCCCACTTTGGGTATAACTTTACACCTTCAATATTTAGTGTTGCCATAAGAGTGTCCGGTTCAGGGTCATATCCAGCATGAATTATTCCTGAGTTTGCTTTTGATGTTCCACATGATACATCATTTTCCTTTTCAAGAATGCATACATCTAAATCGTATCGTGAAAGTTCGCGAGCTATGGAAACGCCTGAAATTCCAGCTCCGATAATTGCTACGTCATAAATCATTTTTCTATCCATTCCCTTGAGCGCTCAACCGCTCTTTTCCATCCATTGTATAATTCTTTTCTTTTTTCTTCGCTCATTTCTGGTTTAAAGTCTTTATCAATTTTTCGATATGTTAAGATTTCTTCTTTGTTTTTCCAAAATCCCACTGCTAAACCAGCTAAAAAAGCAGCACCTAAAGCAGTGGTTTCTATGTTTTTAGGACGGCTAATATTTGTGTTAACAATATCTGCTTGAAATTGTAGTATCACATCACTTATGCTTGCTCCTCCATCAACGTTTAAGCTTGTTACATTTTGGTTTGAATCTTCAATCATACAATCGAGAACATCCCGCACCTGATAACAAATTGCTTCGACTACGGCTCTACAAATATGTGCTTTTTTTACACCGCGTGTTAAACCTACTAAGGTACCTCGTGCATACATATCCCAGTATGGAGCTCCGAGGCCTGTAAATGCTGGAACTAAATAGGCTCCATTTGCATTTTCTACAGACTCTGCGAGCCTGTCTACCTCGGGTGCGGAGGAAATAAGCTCTAGCTCATCTCTTAGCCATTTAATTGTAGCTCCTCCCATAAAAATACTACCTTCAAGGGCAAAGTATACCTCCCCATTTATGCTGAGAGCAACGGTTGTAAGCAATTTGTTCTTTGATATAACAGGTTTTGTTCCTGTGTTCATAAGGATAAAACAACCAGTTCCATACGTATTTTTAACGTTGCCTTCCTCAAAACAGCCTTGCCCAAATAGTGCTGCCTGTTGATCACCTATTGCAGAGGCTATCGGAATGCTAAAGCCACAAATGTTTTCATCTGTCATACAATAGACTTCACTTGAAGATTGAACACTAGGCAACATGACTCGAGGAATATTAAGAAGTTCTAAAAGGTCGTCATCCCAATCATCAAGGTAAATATTATAGAGCATAGTGCGACTTGCATTTGTAGCATCTGTAACGTGTGCTTTACCACCACTGAGCTTCCATATTAACCAGGTATCAATCGTGCCTGCGAGAATTTCTCCATTTTGCGCTCTTTCTCTCAGACCTGGAATTTCATCTAAAATCCACTTAATTTTTGTTCCAGAAAAATAGGCATCAATTACTAGGCCTGTTTTTTCTTGAATAACCTCATCAAGTCCTTTTGCAACCAAATCTTCACATAAAGGGGCTGTTCTTCTGCATTGCCATACTATAGCATTGTAGACAGGTTTGCCAGTTGATTTTTCCCATAACACCACAGTTTCACGTTGATTTGTAATCCCAATAGCTGCTATATCAGAAGGGATAGCGTTCAATTTTTCTTTTGCTTGCGCAAGAACATCTTTTGCTACGCTCAGTTGGCATTCAAGAATCTCTTCTGCATTGTGTTCAATCCAACCTGGTTGTGGATAATACTGAGTAAATTCTTGGTTTTTAGATAAAAGAGGGGATGCTTCTTTATCGTAGAGGATAGCCCTAGATGAAGTTGTTCCTTGGTCGAGGGCTAGTATGTATTTTTTTTCCACGTTTATCTCCCTTTAATTAAGCAAAGAATATATACATTATTGAATTTTTGTTCATGTTCTCTATTGTATATTGTAAATCATAACGTAAAATAAAGCAAGGAAAAAATCTAGATCATAAGATTGCAACGACTAGTATTCAAAAAGACATTAGAAATAAAAAAAAAGCAACCGAGAAAAGATCTCGATTGCTTTTTTTTAATAATTATTTTAGATTACATTGCTTTTTTTGAGCTTGTAGCAGTTGTAATTAATTCAAGTACTGCAAGAACAAATAGTGCGATACCAATTGCACCAAGAACGTATCCATCAACTCCACCTTTTTGGAAGTTTGAAATTACCAATAATACTAATGCTGATAATGTTACAGCAAACATAAAGATTAGAGGAATAACAGTTTCCCATGAAGTTCTCTTCATAGTTTTCTTAATCCATGCAGCAATTGCTAATAGAGCTAAACCTGCAAGTAATTGGTTTGCACTACCGAAGATAGGCCAAATTCTGCTCCATCCGTATGCTGTGAATAGAAGAGATACACCTACAGTTAGTAGAGTTGCAACATATGGGTTACAAAGAATTGTTTTCTTTGTTGTTCCATCTTTTTGTGGAACTTCACCTAATTCTTCTAAGAGGTAACGACCGATACGAGTTGCGCTATCTAATGAAGTAAGAGCAAATGATGCGTATGTTAATGTTACGAAAATTTTACCTGCTTCTAAAGGAATACCAAAAGAACTCATAAAAGTTGCAACACCATTAGCGAAACGTACAGCTGGGCTTCCATCTGTGTTTCCTGCAAGAGCAGCAACAGAGATAAGAGCGATAATAGCTACGATACCTTCAATAAGCATACCACCGTATCCAACTAATTTTGCATCTTTTTCGTTACTGATTTGTTTTGAACTTGTACCAGAACTAACTAATGAGTGGAACCCTGAAATAGCACCACAAGCTACAGTTACGAAAAGTATTGGGAATAAATAATTTCCATTTACGTTGAATCCTACGATAGCTGGTACTTGCATTGTAGGAGCTGAAATTAAGATACCAATAAAACCACCAATAACCATTGCGAATAGTAAGAATGATGATAGGTAATCTCTAGGTTGGAGTAAAAGCCAAACTGGAAGTAAAGACGCAGCTATAATATAAACAGTTAAAATTGTTCTCCAAGTATTTTTTGGTAATTGGAGGAATGGTGCATAAGAACTAAGTATAATTATACCAACAAGTAATACAACTCCAACAACTGTTCCTAAAATTAGGTTAGTATTTCTTCTGTAAAAAAGTCCAAACAAGAATGCAACAGCAATAAAGAGCATACTTGCAGTTCCTGAAGAAGCTGCTGTCATTGCGTTTACTGGGTCTGGTACATCAAAAGCGAATGTGCTAGCTGTTATGTCTAAGAATGCAGCAACAACCAATGCGATTGTTAAGAATGCATAAAGAGAGAAAATAATCTTTGCTTTTTGTCCAATGTTAGCACGAATAATTTCACCAATTGTTTTTCCTTCATGGCGCATAGATGCAACCAATGAACCGTAATCATGAACACCACCGAAGAAAATACTTCCGATAATAATCCATAAATAAACTGGGAGCCAACCAAACATTACTGCCGCAATAGGACCAGTTATTGGACCTGCTCCAGCAATTGAAGAGAAGTGATGTCCCAATACAACCTTTGCATCTGTTGGAACATAGTCTGTGTCATTTTTGAGTTCATGAGCCGGTGTTTTTTTTGTTGGATCAATTCCCCATTTTTTTGCAAGCATTGAGCCGTAGGTAACATATGCGATAAAGAATAGCACAAGACCTGCGATCAATAATACTACAGCATTCATTTACAACCTCCTAAAATTTTTAAAACGAATACATTTATTCTAAAAGGCAAAGAGTTTTTGTAAACCCTTATAACCTTTGGGAATATAAATTAATTTGTCGGCTAAAGAAACAATCACACATGTTGTTTCTGACCAACCATTAAAACAAAATTTATAATTCTTTCTATAAAAGAACTTCTCTACAGGTTTTTTAAGCTCAGCTGGAATAGAGCTTTCACATATAATAACACCTGTAATGGTACTTTTTTTGTGCATTTTATTAGGATTTGACACAACGGGTGAGATTTGTATAAGTGCCTTTTGGAAGGCGTCAAGTTTATCTTTAGAGAAATCTTTTTCATAGCGAAATAGCATGTGTTCAAAAACTGAAAACCCTTCGTACACCGTTGCGCGAGTTATAAAAGATTTAAAAAAATTGTTTTGATGAAAAGCGTATAAGTCAAAATATTCATTACCTATTCCTTCATTACAGTGCAAATTGAAGTGCGATGCGAGTTTATCGGCTATCTGAGAAAAATAGCTCTTTGCATTTTCTGTTAATGATGAATTTGTAAAAGTATCCATTAAATCTCCATTTATCCTTAAGATGATACACACAAAACTCATTTTTGTCAATGTAAAAAAACAGTAAAACTTAAAAATAACTTAACATTTTAAGCAAAATAAAAGAGTCTGAAGTTAACATGATTTTGCTTGACAGTGCATATTTTTTTTGTTACAATTTTATGGTAGGTTATTTATAACTTGAGGTCCCTTCGTCTATCGGCTAGGACGGCGCCCTCTCACGGCGCAAAGACGGGTTC
>CAYJPS010000016.1:0-34053 GCA_964372135.1 uncultured Treponemataceae bacterium
AGGGGAACAAATCCATGTTGCTGGCCTGAAACACCTACAGCTTCAACTTTTTCTAAAACTTCTTTCGGTAATTCAGAAAAGCATTTTGACAAAGCATCATCGTACCACTCAGTTTTTTGTTCTCTTGTTCCGTCATTTTCTGTTAAGAGTTCTAGCGCTTGAGACGCTTGATTTACAATGAGTTTTTGTTCATAATCGTATAATACTACTTTGAGGCTTTGCGTGCCTAAATCTATTCCTGCTACTATTTTCATATTTTAGAGTATCTAATATTTTTTAGAGTTTTTCCATGTTTATTATTGATTTTCTATATCCAAAATTGATATTTTATGATATAATCTGCAAATGAAAATACTGGATACTGTTTTTGTACAAAAGCTTGTTGCAGGTGAAAAACTTACATGGCATGGGCGCTATCATTCACATGGCGAAAACGAATACGAGATTCACTACTTTACTGAAGGCGAAGGTAGCTTTTTGTCAAATAAAACACGCTATACTATAGACAAAGGCAGTCTTTTTTTGTCTGCCCCGCATGAGTTCCATTCAATTGTACCACAGAGAGTTACTAAACCACTTACGTATTATGCCGTTTTGTTTTCTGTTGATGAAGAGGCAGATAGCGATGTATATCAATTATTAACTAGTGCTCTATCAGCTTCAAAAAATTGTATCCATTCAAATACCGTAAATCGATTTTCTTTTGATGAGGTGTTAAATTTATGTGTTTCTCCTGGATCATACGAATCCATTGCTGCGAGTTTTTTATTTGCAAGCTTTTTGTACCGTTGGTACGGTGAACCTACAGGAGCTCAACAAGACGCATCAAATTTACAACTAAAGTCAAGTGAAGGCAATAAAAATACGAAAGCTTACATAACAAAGGCTATTGCATTAATGAAGGACAACACAACTTCGATTGAAGATATAGCATGGAAACTTGGGCTTTCAGCAGAACATTTTATTCGCATATTTAAAAGTGAAATGAATATAACTCCCCACCAATACTGCATTCGACTTCGTATACAAGATGCCGCAACGCAGCTTTTAATTAGTGATAAACATATTGGAAAAATATCCGAAGAGCATGCTTTTGAAAATCAATTTCATTTTTCGCGTGTGTTTAAAAAGTGCACAGGATTTTCTCCTAGTGAGTATAGGAAACTGTATGGGCAGGCTGACATACTGTAACTAACTGAATCCTCTCATTCAAAATATCAATTTTAGATATGCAATATCAAAAATTGATATTTTTTTTTGTCAAAACCTATGTGATAATACTACATGTCTAATATTGCAACGAAAGCAATAACAAAAGAGGAGTAGAAAATTTACAACCGCATGGTTTTTCTTTTGTAGAGGGAAATGTAATGCCTCTACTCTAACTATTATCTCATCTTTTGTATGCTACCAAGGCAATAAAAACAAAGGAGTTGAAAATGAAAAAATGTTCTTTTTTATCAGTGGTATTTGTATGTATCACACTGATAAGTTTCGCTGGTTGTGCAAAAGAAAATGTACAAGAATCAAATGTGTTACGCTGGGCTATTATGGCTTCTCAAGAAGGTGATGCAGAGTATGATAACTTAATTAAACTGGCTAATGAAAATGGATTTGAAGTTGAAATGGTTGTTTTACCCGACCCAGGAGCAGGAGAAGCAGATAAGTTACTTATTGCATTGATGGGTGGTGAGTCATTTGATCTTATCCTTAAACCATTAGGAAATGTTATTCCATTTATAAATGCGGGTGTTCTTACACCTTTACAGGACTTAGTTAAAGAAGCTGATTACAATTTAGATGCGACCTTTGGAGACTATATTATGTCTTTTGAAGGGGTTGATTACGGTATTCCTGCTTTTGTTGATACTGCAATAACACTGTACAACAAAAACCTCTTTGATGAAGCTGGCATTCCATACCCTACTGCTGATGAATGGACTTGGGAAAAGTTTATTGAAGTTGGAAAAAAAATAAGCGACCAATCTAACAATATTTACGGAGCTTTTAATCCATTATGGGCACATTACAACTATATGTATGCAATGCAAAAAGGCGCAAGCCACTTTAAAGCAGATGGAACATCTAATTATGATGACCCAGCTTTCAAAGAAGCCATTGAATTTTACTATGGTCTTGGAAATGTAGAAGGTGTAAACCCTCCTTACTTATTACAAAAAAGCAGACAAATGCCTATTGGTCAATTTGCAAGCGGTAACGTAGGAATGAGCGTTGCTGGCGGTTGGACAACAAACTGGATTACTGATAAAGAAAAGTTCCCTAGAGACTGGAAAGCAGGATTGCTACCAATGCCATACCCAGAAGGATACCAAAAATCAACAAGCGTAGTAACTTCAGGTTTTTATATTCCAACAACTTCAAAACAAAAAGAAGCAGCATTCAAATGCGCCGTTTTATTTGCAGAAAATTTTTATCTCATGGGAGGAAGTAGAGTTCCTGCTCGCGTTGACTTAAGTGAAGAAGAAATTAATACTTATATTGAGACTAAGTTGCATGCAGCTTTAGCACCTGATGGAATAACCGTTGAAGATATTAAGGCTGCTTGGTTTGACCCAGAGAGATATCCATTTCAAGAAAAAGTAATTAGTTCTGCAGCAGGAGATATAAATAAAGCTTTTAACGATGAGGGCGGGCTTTACGGAATTGGAGAACAAGACATTGAAACAACGATGAAAAACATTAAAGCAACTGCTGACAATGCCATCAAAATGAATCTTACAAAGTAATATTTGGGAATCTCTAAAAACTAAATTTCTTTTTAGAGGTTTCCTGTCGACTTTTAATGTAAATATTTATAATATAAGTATTTACATTATAACGTCGCAATATAAATCTAAGGAACACCTCTAAAAACTGCAGTTTTTAGAGGTGCCCATTTATTAAGAATTGAATTATATACAATAGCTGTGAAAAAATCTCACAGCTCTAGTGCATTAAAGGATACACTTGTGATAAAAAACAAAAACCGCTTTACGATAAAAGAAAGTCATACAGCATGGCTTTTTATAACACCATACCTTATAGGGTATTTAATTTTTCACTTTTTACCTATTGCTATATCTTTTATCATAAGCTTCACTGATATACGTTTTATTAGTAATATATCTAATAGTAATTTTATTGGACTTAAAAACTACTTTACAATGTTCCAAGATCATAATTTTATTAATGCCCTTAAAAACAGTCTTTTGTTTACAGTAATGTATGTACCTATTATTATGATTATTGGTTTAACGCTTGCAATTCTTGTTAATCAAAAAATTCATGCAAGAAGTACTATTAGAGGGATGATTTTTATGCCATATGTTTCAAATATGGTTGCAATTGCTGTTGTGTGGTCAATTCTTTTAGACCCTCTAACGGGACCTGTTAATAGTTTTCTTAGAAGTCTTGGAATTCAAAATGTTCCATCATGGCTTATGAGCACGGACAGTGCTTTGTTTACAGTTGTTCTTATTTCAGTTTGGCAAAGTGTTGGGCTTCAGTTTATAACATATCTAGCAGGTTTGCAGGGCGTGCCTACTGAACTAAAAGAAGCTGCAACGATTGATGGCGCAAATAAATGGCAAGTTTTTCTAAATGTTACACACCCTTGTCTTTTACCAACAACATTTTTGCTAACAATTACATCGGTAATTACTTCCTTTAAGAATTTTACCGTTATTAAAGTTCTTACAGAAGGCGGTCCAGGAACATCAACAACTGTTTTACCGCTAAATGTAGTAAATACTGCCTTTTCCAGCTTTCAAATGGGGTATGCAAGTGCCCAAGCAATGATAATGTTTGTTATTGTGATGCTTGTAACCATTGTTCAATGGAAAGTTCAGTCAAAATATTCAGACTAGGAGAACATAATGACAAAAAAAATAGATACTAAAAAACTAATATTAACAATAGGCTTACTAATTATTGGAGTAATGAATATATTCCCTTTTTTGTTTATGCTATCATCATCATTTAAGCCACTGAACCAAATTTTCACATACCCTATAGAGCTTATTCCTGAAACAATAATTTTCACTAACTATACAGAGCTGTTTTCAGAGCAATATAGCTTTATACGCTGGTATGCAAATACATTAATCACAGTAAGTCTTATAATTTTGTTAAAAATATTTATCGTAAGCATTACAGCCTATGCATTTGCAAAATTACAATTTAAGGGAAGAGACATTCTTTTTCTCTGCCTTTTATCCTCTATGATGATTCCACCAGATGCAGTCATCATCCCTAAATATATTATTTTTTCCAGCCTTGGCATTACTGACACCATGTGGAGTTTAATTCTTCCTGCAATTTTTGATGTCTTTTTTGTTTTTATGCTTAGACAATTTTTTATTTCAATCCCTGTTTCTTTGTCTGAAGCGGCAATAATTGATGGATGTAGTCATTTTAAGATTTACCGAAAGATAATTATGCCACTAACAGGACCTGCAATAACAACAATGATTATGTTTACCTTTATTTGGGCATGGAATGATTATATGAGTCCATATATTTTCATAACAACACCAGAAAAACAAATGATTTCTGTAGGGATGAAGATGTTCCAAGTTGCAAATGCTGTTGATTATGGGCTGGTAATGGCTGGAGCAACAATTGTTTTAATTCCAGTAGTATTATTATTTTTAGTTGCCCAAAAGTACTTTGTTCAAGGTATAGCAACTAGTGGCATGAAAAATTAGGAACAAATTATGGAATATATATTAAGAGTCGTTGTGCACCCAAATATTTGGGAACGCCAACTAAAAGAGATAATTGAAGTTTGTAAATATTCACACATATCTGAAGTTTTTTTAAAAGAGCAATGTCATCAAATACTGATGTCTCCTTTTACGTTAGAAAAACACAAAGAAATGAGTTCAATTTACGCTGTTTTTGCAGATACTTTAAAAAAAGAAGGTATTACATTCAGCATAAATTTGGCAACCATTGTAGGCCATTGCGATGCTCTGTTACCAAAAGAGGAGAAACTACCATTTGAAAATTTTGTTGGAGAAAACCTCATTCCAAATAACACTACTTATTGTATTTTAGATACAAACTGGCAAAACTATGCACAAGATGTTGTTTCCATGTACGCCCAAACACATCCGAGCATTTTAATGATTGACGATGATTTTAGAAGTGTTAACCATGGTAATTATTTAGGTTGTTTTTGTTCTTTGCATGCACAAAAAGTGTCAGAACGAATAGGAGAAGCAATAGGGAGCGAGCAATTACGCAATTATGTGTTAGGAAATGATAAAAAATCAAAACACGTTCGTAAGATATGGCAAGAAATAAATTTTGAAAATCAACTTATTGCAGCACGCAAGATTCAAGAAGCAGTTCATGCAATTGACGATAACATAAAAGTCGGTCTAATGAATTCTGGAGAACCAAATCATTCCGTGCAAGGGCGCGACATGAAACTCCTCATAGAGACCTTTGCAGGAAAAAACCAAGGGGTTTCCAGGCCATTAGGAGGTTCCTATGAGGATTGCTTACATACTACCCTTATAGAAGTTCATCAAGGAATGGCTTTGAGTATCGCGCACCTCGATGATACTGTGCAAATTATCAGTGAAGTTGAAAATTGGCCTCATACTCGCTATACAAAAAGCATTTCTCAAACAGTTCTGCAAATGAAGCTACATATTTTGGCGGGAGCACATAACATATCTCTTAATATTTTTGATTTTCTAGGAACTCCTTTTTATCAAGAGCAAGGCTTTATTGAAATGCTCAAAACAACAAAAAAAGAACTGGATGCCTTGCAAAAAATGCGAAAGGGAAAAAAGCAAAAAGGAATTGGTTTGTTATGGAACAAAGAAACCTCTTCTTACATAGATGCAACAAAAAATATGGGGCAAGGCATTGTACCAAGCAGACAGTGCGATTCCCTTTTCGCCCAATTAGGTGTGTGCACATCCTTTGAAGAAGGGGAAGTAAATTTTATAAGCGGTCAACACCTAGATTGTCTAGATGATGGTGCGGTTTTAGATTTATTAAAAAAATCAGTATTATTAGACAGCGAAGCAATTATTGGCTTAATCGAAAGAGGATTTGGAGAGTATATTGGGTGCGATTACGAGACCCTCCTCCAAGAAGTTTCAGCAGAGAGACTTTTAATAACGCCATTTGCTGGAGAATTCGCAGATAATCTTTTACCTACAAACTGGTTAAGATTGGGCTTAAAAAACAAGGAAATTCCAAAATTAAACGCCTCAAAAGAAAGCATCGTTCTTTCCATTATTGAAGATATTAACTGCAAAAAAATAAGTGATGGAATTGTTTTGTTTGAAAATAAACTTGGCGGAAGGATTTGTTCAATGCCTATTCATATCTCAACATGGACATTTGCCTATAGATCTCGTAGTTTTCTTCTAAAAAAGATTATAACTTGGCTTTATAGAGACAACCCTCCTATAGTAACTGAGGGAGGCGTAAACATAACACCATTTTTCTATTATGATGACAAAACAAAGTCTGCTTTGCTTGCTCTATTAAATACAGGTTTAGATTACGAGGATACAAAAGTTTCAACAACAGGACTTTTTGTACAGGCAAATGTACAGACCATAAATGTAAGGCTTGCTCCTCTTGAATTACAAACATTTGAAATAACGTATTTTAATACACAGGATGTTTTATGAACCCAAATCTATTATTTGTGTTTGCCGACCAATGGGCCTCTTGGGCTGTAGGGCATAAAAATGAGCATATAAAAACGCCTAATATTGATTCTTTTTATAATGAGAGTGTGTTTTTTGAAAATGCAACCACAGCCTGCCCTCTTTGTTCACCTTACAGAGCAAGCCTCTTTACCGGCAAGTATCCTGTAAAGACGGGAGTATATGGAAACTGCATGACGGGCTATCCTATTGCACTCGATAAAGATGAACTTTGCTTTAGTGATATTTTAGATAAAAATGACTATGATACGGGCTATATTGGGAAATGGCATCTTGATGAGCCAGAAAGCAATTTTTGCAAAAAACCTTTGTCTGGAGCTACGGGCTGGGATGCCTATACCCCACAAGGGAAAGGGAGACATCATTTTCGATATTGGCATTCGTATGGAGCAGCAGATAAGCATCTTAATCAGCATTATTGGCAAGACAGTCCAGTACAAATTACAACAAATAAGTGGTCTGCAGAATATGAAGTTGATAAGGCAATTGAATTTTTAAACGAAAAGAGAGAAAAACCGTTTGCTCTGTTTATTTCTTGGAATCCGCCTCACCCGCCATTTGATAAAGTCCCTCAAAAATATTTGGATATGTATGATACAGTTCCGTTGCAAGATACATACGATGGCAAAGAAGCTTACAATCATACCGGGGAACAGGGCGCGCTAACAAAAGAGGACTTACTCTTCAAAACAAGGGCATACTACAGTGCCATAACTGGGATAGATGAGCAATTTGGGCGCCTTGTACAGTATTTAAAAGACACCACAAAATATGATAAAACCGTAATTGTATTAACATCTGATCATGGGGAGCATATGGGCTCACACAATCTTGTAGGCAAGCACACATGGTACGAAGAATCGATAGCAGTGCCTTTATACATCCGCTACCCTGCCGCATTATCACCACATGTCAATAATGTCTGCATCAATACGGTGAACTTAATGCCTACATTGTTATCTTTGTTAGAAATACAAGATACAAGCATAGATTCAGCAAAAGATTTGTTACCATATATTTGTACAGACGAAAAAAGAGAAGATGACTATAGTTTTTTATCTGCTTATATAAGCAGGGATATCTTTATTGAATCCTGTGCAAAACAAGGGATAAAACCTTATGACATGGGGTGGCGAGCAATTCGAGACAAACGTTACACCTATGTAATTTTTAGAGGTTATACCCCAGAAGATAAAGTTCAAATCTTTTTATATGATAGGGAAGAAAATTCTTCTCAAACAAAACCAAGAGTCTTTAATTCCATTCCAGCAGAAGGAATTGCCTTGTTCTTGCATACTACTTTAGCAAACCACTTAAAAGAAGAAAATTTCGGTTTTTTTAACTGGTTGCAAGGCGTTGTGCTATGAATTTTATTTTTTTCTTTCCTGATGAGTTAAGAGCAGATGCATTAGGTTGCTATGGCAATAGTATTACAAGAACACCGCATTTTGATGCATTCGCAAAAGAAAGTGTTTTATTTGAACAATGCCATGTTCAAAATCCTGTTTGCTCACCGTCACGATGTTCATTAGTAACAGGGCGTTATGTGCACAATGATGGACACAGAACCTTGTGGAATTTAATTAAAACACACGAAGAAAACCTTTTTTCATACTTAAAAAATGCAGGTTATGATATACATATATACGGCAAGAATGATGTTCTTTCCCAAGATTCAGTTGAATTATACACAGATGAATTTATTTCACACAAAGAGCTTGCAAAAAAAACAAGTGCACTAAGCGATTTTGGAACCGATGGGTATTATAACTTTCTTCACAAACCTATGGATGATAGCGAGGAGTCTCTTATAGGGGATTATAGAAATGTAGAAGCAGGTATTCAGTTTATAAAAAACAGAAACAATACTGATAACCCTTTTTTGCTTTTTTTACCCTTATCATTTCCACATTGTCCTTATACTGCACCATATACCTATTATAACATGTATATGAATCAACTCGATAATTTTACGTTAAAAGAAATCGGACAAAACAAAGCAAGTTTTCAAGATTTACTCAGAACATACCGCAAGCTTGATACACAGCAAGCAAAAAAAATCCGTGCGGTATACAGTTCTATGGTCAGCTACACAGACATGCTCTTTGGTAGATTGTTAGAAGCAATCAAAAATAGCTCGCTTGAAAACGACACAACCATTATTGTAGCAGCCGATCATGGCGATTATGCAGGTGATTACGGGCTCGTAGAAAAGTGGCCAAGTGGTTTTGAAGATGCTTTAACCCACGTACCTCTTCTGATAAAAGCCCCGCAAAGACAAGAAGGTCACAGAGTTTCAGAACAAGTAGAGCTCTTTGATATTATGCCAACAATATTGGAACTTGCATCCATAGAAACGAAACATACTCACTTTGCAAAATCTCTTGTAGACCAATTAAACGGAAAAGAAGGCAACAAAGAACGAATTGTTTATTGTGAGGGTGGGTATAATCAAAATGAGGCACATTGCAGTGAAGGAACCGACAAACCTTCGGTGGAATGGATGAAAGATCCCAAAAATATATACTATCCAAAATACTTACAGCAAAAAGAACACCCAATTAGTGTTTGTAGGGGCGTTATGGCACGGACACTTACGCATAAACTTGTTCGACGAAGCGATGGGAAACATGAGTTTTACGATTTGGTCAAGGATCCCGATGAACTTTACAACGTGTATGATAAGGAAATATATGAAGCAGAACAAAAAACACTTGAAAAAGCTTTGCTTGATTGGTATTTAAATACCTCTGATACGGTTCCCCTTGCAGAAGATAAAAGGTTAAACCTCTCAAAAAAGAAGGAGCAATAACAAACTTGAACTAGTGAGTTTTGAAAACTAGATGCTGGCTAAACAAAACCCAATTACCAAGTATCTAATAAATCCTACTTCCCAACAAACTCGCAATTAATTGTACGGCCATTTTTGCTGTTTGGTTTCTAATGTCTAAAACAGGGTTAACCTCCACAAAGTCTGCAGACTTTACAAGGCCTGTGTCGTGCATTTCTTCTGCAAGTAAAAGAACTTCACGGTAGCTCAAACCGCCTGGAACTTCTATTCCAACGCCTGGGGCAAAGCTTGGATCCATTACGTCCATATCAAAGCTAAAGTGAATTGCATCTACTTTTTTATCTATAAAAAATTGTTTGGTTTCTTCTATTACATGGTGGAATCCCATTCTGTCTATGTCACGAATTGTAAACATTTTTACCCCTGTTTTTTTCATGAGAGGGCCTTCTAGTGGGTCAATGTCACGGCAGCCAATATAGCATATGTTTTTAGGGTTTATTTTTTGCCCTTCAAAATGAAGGTTTACAAGATCTTTATGTCCGATGCCGCAAGATGCTGCAACGGGCATTCCGTGAATGTTACCAGAGTTAGATGTTTCTGGTGTGTTAAAATCCCCGTGTGCATCTACATACAAAAGGCCAATGTTTTTATTCGTTTTTTTTGCGCTTGCTGAGATTCCTGCAATTGAGCCAAGTGTTATTGAATGATCTCCGCCGAGAACAAGAGGGAACTCTCCTTTATCGGCTGCTTTTTCTACTTCTACAGCAAGTTGTTCGCATGCTTTTACAATGGGCTTTAAAAACTTTACCTTTTCATCTCCCACGTCTTGGTATTCTTGCGGATCAAAGTTTATTGGCGAAATATAATTTTCTATTGAATGATTTAAATTTAGGAGTGTTTGTTTTAGGCCTGCAAGACGAATTGCAGAAGGTCCCATGTCTGAGCCGTGGCGGCTTGCTCCGAAATCTAATGGCATTTCAAAGATGTGTATGTTCATAGTAATTTCTCTCTAATGAATCTTTGTAAAGATTCCAAAACTTTAATTTTATTCTTAAAATAAGCGTTTTTTAAAATGAAATATTTTTTTGAATTTGGGGAGGACACCCTGCTCGAAGTTGCGAAGCCCGCAGTTTTCCTCCCCAAGCCCCACCTTCCTTGGGCACGCTTTTTACTATTACATGAAAATAAGCTTTAGGAGTCTACCACCGAGCTGATTGCAAGGTATTGCAGAAACAGGAAGGTTTAGGCGCCAATCAGAATCGAACTGATGCATAACGGTTTTGCAGACCGCTCCCTTACCGCTTGGGTATGGCGCCAAGTGTTTTAATAGTATAGCAAAAAGAACAAAGAATGTCTAGAGGGTGCATGGCTAACCATTGTTAATTATTAATTGCTTAAGCTGCAATGCTAAAGAGACTTCCAGCCCCTCCAGCTGGTGCACCTGAAAGTGCATATGGATTGGCTTGTGCAATGTTTATAGTGTTTTGGATTTGTTTTTGGTAATCTTTAATGAGTGCATCTACTTGTGCATCACTCATTTCGCTTTCAGGTTTTTCAAGGGTTGGCTTTTGTTTCATATCTACAAGCCTGTCAATGAGAGTGTTTAATATTTTTATCTTGCTAATATTAACGCCACCGTTTGGATTGCTGGAAGGGATGCCTCGTACATGTTCAAATTGGGCGTAGCCAACCATGGAAGGGCTTACAGGTACATATAGTTTTCCACCAGAAGAAAACGATAGAGATTGTGCAGAACCAACACCGTAATTTGCGTGAGCTATTCCACTAATACTACCAATACCCGAAATCATGTTAATGCATCCTTATTTTAAATATATTGCACAAATTGTAACGTGTGACATTTAAAATATCGGAAAAAAATTGATTATATCTTAGATTTTTTTATTGTTCAAATCTATACCAGTCAGATAAACGCTCTTGAATTGTTGGGAGTTCTTCTTGTCGATCTGTGTCGACAGCATCTAGCAAATATGGCACAATTATAGCTTCTTTTATTTCACCCCAGTTTGAAGGGAGCCTGTTTGGAGCAGAAAGAGCATCTTGTGGTGGTAGGTTTCCCCATAAAATAGGATAAAGTACCGGGTACACTCTCTCATTTACGCTGCGGATTGAGGAAAATCCCCCTGCTAGACCAAAAGTATCTGTGTAGAGGTTAAGGCTATCATACCAATTTAAGATTGTTTCTTGATTTCTTTCATTCATAAACCATATAACAAATTGTTCTGCTGCTGCGAGATTCTCTGTGTGCTTGTATATGCCCATAGAGAGCATATCATCATGAACAAAAATTTTATTATCTTTGTGTATCCATCTAAAATAGATTCCTTCTAACCTCTCAGGTGAAGAGGTAAAAAGCACGTTGCTCTGCATAAAAGCAAAAAGGGAATTATTGTCGGAAATATTTTTTAAAGTCGGATTATATAAATATTTAAATTGGTATTCATTTTCGGCCATGGTTGATGAGTTTTTTGTTATTGTCCAGTTTTGAAGGAAATCAATTGACTCTTGGAGTTTTTCAGCGTCCCAAGAAAAAGAAGATGCGTTTCTTTTTTGTTCACTAAAATTTGACTTATTTAATTTTGCAACCTCATATAAAAAATCAGGTGTCCAAGAAGGAGCAAAGCCCATAGAGGTATGTACTTCGTCTTCAACAACATTAAAAGCTCCTCCAAGTTCCATAATTTGTTCAGGTGAAAGCATAAAATTTTCGAGAATAGTATTACTGTTTTTTTGTGAAAACACTATTGTTGATAAATTAAAACTAACAGGCAAAAGATATTGCTGGCTACTAATATTGCCAAAATACAATAATTGCGGATAAAACTGTGTTTTGCTTATGAGCTGGTCATCAAAAAAGTAGTCTAATGGCATAAAATTACTTTGCGTATCTGCATTTTTTAACCATGGGCCAATGATAATATCTGGAACATCTTCACTCGCAGTGGGAGGGAATGCTCCCGCTGGATTTTCTTTGTATACAACGACCACTTGTGTTTTATCTGTAGTAAGGTTAAACAGCTCAGCATAAGTTACTATTTCACTTTTGTTTGTCCAAATAATTATTGGGTCATGAAATTCCCCACTACAGGAAATTGTACTGAGGACGAGAATAAAAATTGCACAAAAAAGTTTCAAGTAGCGTTTAATCACGCACCATTTCCTCTGCCGTTGCGTATACTTTTTCATAAACGATAGAAATTAGTTCATTATCGATGCTTGAAAAGGCAATGCGAATAGTACACTCGTTTATTGCAATTATTCCAATACCATGTTCTGAAAGGAGTTTTTGACGTAAGCTTTCTGCGTTGAGATTATTACAGTGTAAGCTCATAAAATATCCTGAATTAAATGGCAGTGGCTCAAGAACCGGATGATTTTCTTTTGTCTTTAAAAAAGACTTTACTGTTTGATATCGTTCTTCTAGAACCTTGTAAAAAGCTTCTTTTTCTTTTTTTACATCGGGGTTTGCAAGAACTTTTTTCATAATCGACTGAGAAGGTGAGGCAACACATGATACTGAAGAGCGAATGGTTCCCATGAGTTTTTGTGTAAGAGCATCGTAGTGTTCTTGAGATAAGCCCTTTGCTGCAAAGGTTAAGAATCCAGCACGGAATCCCCACACATAGTCTTCTTTTGTAGGCCCATCAATTTTTACTGCCAAAACATTTTCATGTAGGTCTGCTAAAAAAGTAAAAAGAGATTGTTCTTCGATATTGCTTTCATAATTAAGACCAAAGTATGCGTCGTCGGACCAAACCATAATTTTTGTTCCTTCTTCTGCAATTGACTTTATTACTTGGCAAATGCTTGTCACTTCTTCTTTTGTTGGAGAGTATCCTGATGGATTTTGAGGGAAGTTGAGAATTACTTTAATTACTCCCTTTTTTGCTTCTTTTTTCATAGCTTCAGAAAAAGAATCGATATCAAATCCACCATTTTTAAACATAGAAAACTGGTTAAAATGTGCATTGCGCCTTGTTTGCACAATAAGCGGGTAATTGTCCCATGAAGGGTCGGCCGCTAAAAGGGTATCACCTTCCGATAAAAATAAATCGCAAAGATATGAAATACCTGCAGTAAGACCTGGAACCACAACGGGAAGAGAAAAAGCTTTTTTTTCTAAGCCAGGGTTTTTTTCAATTAAGGATTTTTTCCATAATTCTCGTAGTTCTAAATCGCCTGCTGTTGGTGCGTATGCTACTGCTTCTGCAGAAGTAAGATTAGGCAATTCTTTTTGAACAGATGGCAAAATAATTGGTTTTTTGTTTATACAACTCATACCAATTGTTGCATTTGCGGTGTTGCCCATCTTTTTAGCTTCTACACTTTGTGCTATAATACCTTTGGGGAAATAAATTCTTTTACCAAAGTCAGAAAGCATAGAGTCAATAATTGTTCCGTTAAGTGAGGTATTTAAACCTTGTGCTAATTCGTGTATCATGATATGTTATAATACAATGAAGTAGACTAATCAGTCAATGCATATTGGGTCAAAAATGGACTTTATATGGGATATTTTTAGGAAGGTATATAGTAGTATGGATGATTTTCAAAAAGCCAAAGCGTTAATTGAAGCGTGTAAAAATGAGGTTGCAAAGAGGGTTGTAGGGCAAGACCATGTGGTTGATGGAATACTTACCGCACTTATAGCTGGTGGACATGTTCTATTAGAAGGTGTTCCAGGGTTGGCAAAAACACTCCTTGTGAAAACATTTTCTGATATCACAGGCTTAGATTTTAAGCGTATTCAATTTACACCAGATCTTTTGCCTGCAGATGTATCAGGCACGATGATTTATGAACAAGCTTCAGGGCGTTTTTCCGTTCGAAGAGGGCCTGTGTTTACAAATCTTTTACTTGCCGATGAAATAAATAGAGCGCCTGCAAAAGTGCAGTCGGCATTGTTAGAAGCCATGGCAGAAGGGCAGGTGACTATTGGTGAAAGTACACATCCTCTTCCAGATCCATTTTTTGTATTAGCTACTCAAAATCCAATAGAACAAGAGGGTACATACAATCTACCAGAAGCAGAGCTTGACAGGTTTTTGTTGAAAATTCTTTTAACATATCCAACGGGTGAAGAAGAGCAAGCTGTTGTAAAAGCCGGCGGAAAACCAGAAAGTGTGCCTGTTAATAGAGTGTTAAACGAAAACACTTTAAAAGCCTTTGGGCTTTTGCTTGATAAAGTTACTTGTAGTGATGATTTAATCAAATACATTGTTTCGATTGTTGCCGTGACTCGTCCTGACAAAGAAAAGACAACGGGAAAGAGTGCATCGCATACATCAGATATTCTTAATTACATATCATTTGGAGCATCTCCTCGGGCAAGCATCGCCCTTTATAAATGTGCAAGAGTGCAAGCTCTTTTTGCAGGCAGATCTTTTGTATTACCAGAGGACGTAAAGGCAGCAGCGCCTTCTGTTCTTCGACATCGATTAGTATTATCATACGAGGCTGCTGCAGATGGGGTAAGCGTAGATGAGCTTATAGAAAAAATTCTATCACTTATGCCAATTCCGTAACAGAGATACTAATGGCAAAAAAAAAGAGCATAATAAAAAATACTAATTTACTTTCTCAAAGGGCTTCCTCTTTACGACTAATGTCAAAAGCAATTGCTAATAGTTTGTATGTTGGCAATTTTCGCTCAATGTATCGCGGACGTGGCGTAGATTACGCAGGGGGACGTGAGTACTTATATGGAGATGATATTCGCGCCATAGACTGGAATGTAACAGCACGGATGGGAAAGCCTTTTATAAAACTCTTTGAAGAAGATAAAGAACTAATTGTTTTTTTAATTGTTGATCGCTCTTGCTCTATGGAAAGTGGTATTGGTACAAAAAATCGGCTAGAAACAGCGGCCGAAGCAGCAGTTTTGATGATTTTTGCCGCAATACAAAAATCGAGTCCTATAGGGGGCGTGCTTTTTGATGGAGAAATTGAGTTTTCAAGTGTACCAAAAGCAAGTAAAGACCATGCAATGCTGCTTTTCACAAAAATCGATACACTTCCAGAGAGAAAAAAAGAGGGTTCTGCGCTTACACAATCTTTGCAATATGCATCTAAGCTCTTAAAAAATCGCTCATTAGTGTTAGTGCTATCCGATTTTCGTTGTGCAGGATATGAAAAAGAACTGGCAACTCTAGGAGTAAAACACGATGTTATTGCTGTTAGAATTACAGATGAATCGGATGAACATTTACCAAACTTAGGCGCAGTAGAGTTTTTTGATGCAGAAACGAACAAAAAACAAGTGCTTTCAACCTCAAGTGCATCTTTTGAAAAAGAATGGAAGGCATACAATAAACGACACTTTGAGCGGTGGGAAAGTATCTGTGCAAAGAGGGGCATAGCGACACTTAGTATTTCGACAAATCAAGATCCTGCGCATGAATTAACACAGTTTTTTTCATCAAGGAGATATACATGAGGTTTGTGAAAGGGAGAGCGTTGTGTCTTCTCGTATTAATTTTTTACACTAATCCAATGTTTTCTCAAACGGTAAACCTTGTTCCAAAAGAAGTGTATGTAGGAGATGAAGCAGAAATTCGTTTTTCATTTGATTGGAATGGAGAACTTTTTTCGCCTACTAACGAAAGATTGGTAAATACGGTGACGGCAGCGGCTATAGATGAAAGTCTTGATAACACCTATACCATAAAATCGATGCAACTTTTGCCGACAAAAAGCGGCTATGAGCTTTCTATTGTTTTTATTCCTTGGAAAGCCGGTGTGCTAGATTTGGAGGCCTTTGATATTGCAACAATATTTGATATACAAACTTCTTCTTTGTTAATAGACATACCTGAAGTAGAAATACAATCAATTTTAGCGCAAACAAATGAAAAAGATCTCAGAGCTCCTGTTGGTCCTGTTATTATTCCTGGAACAACCTATATTTTAGTTGCCATAGTAATTTTAACCCTGGTTCTTTGCTTATTAATTATTATTATTCTTGCACGCCTTGCTGTAATAAAAAGCTGGCTTAAATCATTTTTTGGAAAAATATGGGCGAGTAATAATTTTAAAAAGGCTTCTAAAGACCTTATGATACTTTCAAAAAATTCACGTTCACTTGATGCTCGCGTCTTTGCTGCAAAATTATCAGTTATAATTAGAACCTATTTAGAAGGACGTTTTTTACATCCATTTACTGCAGAAACCACAAGCAGTTTTTTTGTTGTTTTTGACGAATTATTTGCAGGTACGGTTTCTGTTAAGGCAAATGAATGCTTGCAGGACTTGTATGAAATTTGCGCCCGTTGTGATTTTTTGCATTATGCAGGGTATGAAACTGAGAGGGCTCCTTTAACGCAAGCAGAAAGTGATTCGCTTATTGAGCGAACGCGAGATGCAATTGTATTCTTTGAAAAAGATTCAGATGATGATGAGAAATTTGGAGGGGCTGTGTGAATGTAATTGAAAGTCCTTTTGTATTTTTACTGTTACTCTTGATACCACTTTATTATTTTTTAAGAAAAATTCATATTTTTTCTAAACCAGTTTTTCCGTTAACACTTGAAGATTGGAAGGGGCAGGGATTTACGTGGGTAAGCTCGGTTAATTCATTGCTTAGAATTGTTTCGAGGGTTTCATTTATTGGAGGCTTTGTTTTTTTAGTGATATCACTTTCGAACCCTACTATTGTTCGACAGGAAAGAATATATGCTTCTCGTTCTGCAGAGGTAGTGTTTGTTATTGATATTAGCCCTTCTATGGCTGCAATGGATATTGCAAGTGGCACAAGGCTTGATGCTGCAAAAAGCGCAATAGAATTATTGGTAAATGAAAACAAAGGAGCAGCTTACGGTTTAGTGGCATGTGCTTCAGAGTCGGCATTATTAGTTCCCCCTACAATGGATCACAACACATTGTTTACTAGTCTTGAAATGATGAAAATAGGAGAATTGGGCGATGAAACAGCTCTCGGAATGGGCATTGCTACAGCTGTGTATCATTTAATATCAACGTATGCTCCACGCAAGGCGATTGTATTATTAACCGATGGAGAAAATAATGCGGGATCTATTCATCCTGAAACGGCTGCGACACTTGCAAAAGATTATGGTATAGTGCTTTATATTGCGGGGCTTGGAACACGTGGCTCTGTTCCTATTGAATATGTGGACCCTGAATCTGGGCAAAAATATTCTGGCTACTTAGATTCGAGTTTTGATAACACCTCGTTACGAACTCTTACTAATATTACTGATGGAAAATATTTTACGGTCGAAACGCTCTCTTCGCTTTCGCAAGCTTTACAAACAGTACATATTGAACAATCTGTTGCACAACCATATTATATAAAGCATATAAAAGAGGCTGTATTTGCAAAAGCATTGTTGGTGAGTATCGTTCTTTTTTCTTTTGCATGGATAATTAGACGTTTATTTTTACGGGAGGTATTATGAGTTTTCGCTTTGAACAGCCTTTGTTTTTTTTACTAATACTCGCATTGCTTCCCATACTGTTTTATACGGTATTTAAACTCAGAACAGTTATACGGTTATTGAACAATTATACTGGTCAAAATTCACAAATGATGCATTCAGTTAAAGCAAGAGTTATTGCTCGTGTGGTATTGTGGTCTTTTGCCTGGATATTCTTATGTATAGCTCTTGCAGGCCCTTCTTGGGGTACTGAGCTTGTGCCAGTACAAAGAAGTGGTAGGGCAGTGAGCTTTGTGTTTGATATTTCATATAGTATGATGGCAAAAGATATTTCAGAGGATGCAACACTTACTCGACTAGATAGCTCTAAACAGTTTTCACAAGAGATGATTTCCTATTTGCCAGGAGTTGCAGCCTCGGCCGTACTTGCAAAGGGTGATGGACTTTTAGCGGTACCACTTACCGAAGACTTCTATGCTCTTTCAAACCTGATTATGTCTTTATCTCCAACTATGCTATCACACCCAGGTTCTAGCTTGTCGAAGGGAATTTTACAGGCCATAGACTCCTTTCCTCCGCAGTCGGCAAGGAGTTCATACATTCTTGTGATGAGTGATGGTGATGACACCGATGAGAATCTTGCCTCTGCTGTTGATAAAGCTGTTAGTTTTGGTATCCATGTTATTTTTGTTGGTTTTGGTACGCCTTTAGATGTTGAGGTTCTCGCGGGTGATGGTGAAACAAGGGTAAAAACAGCGCTCAGGGTGGAAAAACTACAAGCGCTTTCCCAAAATAATTTTGTTGATTTTATCTTTGCCAATGATGCAAACGCTATACAAGATATTTTAAAAATAATAAAACCGTCTGTTTTTTTTGCAGATGATGGGGCAACAACAGGATATGAAATATCACCAATAAAGCGCCATAGTCTCTTTATTGGCTTAGCCATTTTTGTGTTTTGCCTTGGATTTTTTGTTTACACCTTTGTTCCCGAAAAAATTATGCAAGTATTTTTTAAACGTTCAAAGGGTGTATTACTTGTTTTAGTAATTACATCGAGCGGATTATTTACAGGGTGTAACGACTGGTTTACTGATGCAAAAGATGTATTTGAAGGTTCGTTTTATTGGACTCAGCAAAATTATCAAGAGTCGGTTGCTTCTTTTTTAGAAGTTAGCACACGGTCGCAGGAAAGCAATAATAAAGAAGTTTTGCAATATGGACTGTTCGGTCTCTCTGCAAATTATATTACACAAGGTGAAATAGAGGCAAGTCTTATAAAGATTAATGAAATGGATCCAGTCGTTCCAAAAGGATTGGACTTTGCTCGTTGGTATAACAAAGGCATTATATTTCATAGACAAGGAGATTATGCTAACGCTGCTTTTTGCTTTAAAAAAGCATTACTTATAGATAGCTCTAATATTCAAGCGAAGATAAATTTAGAGTTGTGTTCTGAAGAAAGCACCGCCCAATCTCAGCAGGGTATTCAAGAACGGATACCAGTATCAGAACAACAAGCTCCTTCTGGAGCGGGAGACGCTATTTTTTCTTTAATACGAGAAAACGAGGGAAATCAATGGAAAGACAGAGAAGTTGCACCAGAAGAAAGTTCAATAATAGATTATTAATATTGGTGCTATGCACGCTTTCTTTTATTAGCACAAGTATTTTTTCTCAAAATTATGATTCGTTACAATTTAATCAAGAGAACGATTTTGCCATGATGGAAGAAAGTGTTTTTACCATAAGCTTAGTTGATGTAAGTCCTTCAGATATTGAATTGCGTATGAAAGCCTTACCCTTAGGTGTTGAATTTATTTCGTCAGAAAAAAGCGATGGCTTTATACGCCAAAGTGGAGGGTCTACAAAGAAAGGGACAACTATTACTTATATTGTTCGCTTTTTTGATAGCGGTACCTACAACTTAGGATCTTTACCAGTAATTATAGAAGGAAAATCGGAGGACATTACTTTTCCTATTGTTCAAGTGCTTCCAAATCCTGATGCTTTACTTCCTGAATTGTATATAGAACAAAGTGAGCCTTTATATAGTTTGCATAAAAGTTCTTTTACTATTTTTGCTAAATATTTTAAAAGAGTTGAAGATATTAGCATTGGTTTATCTGAGCAAGCCCTTATTGAAAAAACAAGCGAAAGCTTTGAAATACCGTCAAGTGATTTTTCTTTTAGCGATGAGACCATTAACCTTGCAACATTTTCGTGCATTCCATTTGAAAGTGGAACACTTATTCTTCCAGAGATTCGTGTTACATTTATTGCTCATAATGGTCAGTCATATGACATTATCCTTGAAAGCACTTCGGTAAGTGTTTTATCACAAGAAGATTATAGTCCTATGGTTTATGGTGAAGAAAGGAAAATGGTGTTTGCGGCTATTGAAAATGATGGACAAGCTATTCCTCATGAGCTTTCAGTTATTGAAAAAAAAGAAGCTTTTGTTAAAGATCTTGCTGCACTGCGCATTTCAGAAAAATATTCTTTTTTTCCATTTTCTATAAGAGCACAAAGAAAAAATCTTGAAAAAAGTGAAAACATTGAAAATGACGATGAGGTTTCTTTTACATGGACAGTTTTTAGCCTTGTTGTTTCTATGATACTTATTTTTGGTGGCCTAATTCTTAATTTTATACAAAAGCAAAGAGAAACACCTCGTCATGCTTATGGTGTTCTTGCAATTGTTTTAGGTGCTTTTTTATTACTTGGCGCAGGGTTTTATGGGAGGACTCTTCTAAAGGATTATGCCCTAACCTTTGGGACAGAGCTTCATACAATCCCTGAATATGAATCACACATTGTAACAACTTTATATGCTGGCACGAGGGTAGAAATTCTTCGCTCTGTAGGTGATTGGTATCTTATTTCTCAAGTTGATGGGCGAACGGGTTGGATTTTAAAGGAAGATTGCATTCTTATTACAAAATAAATGAGGTCACTATGGATTTTGGAGATATTTTAGATCAGTGGGAAAAAAGTAGCGGAAAAAAAACGCAAAACGCACAAAGGCCTTCAAATAAAAAGGCCAATGCTCCTGAAAAAAAACAAGAAGAAATAAAAAAACGAAATGATATGACCGCTTGGCTCAATAAATATGGGGTTGTAGATAAGGACAGTCTCATAAAAGATTATGAAATATCTAAGGCTGTACATTCTCACACTGCAGCGAAAAATATTCCTATTGATGCCACCATTGATTTACACCATTTTACTCAAGACGATGCATGGAATCATTTAGATTCATTTGTAAGAAGTAGTAAGCAAAAGGGATGCAAAAAACTTTTGATTATTCATGGCAAAGGAATCCATTCTGATGATAATCCCGTATTAGGGCGAATGGTACGCATGTACATTGAGCAAAGTTCTATGCTTGGAGCTTCTGGGCATCCAAAGGCTGTGCTGGGTGGAAGTGGCGCTACATGGGTTATGATTAAGTAGGTTTTTTGCGCTTGAAAGCGCAGGAACTTTTTTTTCTCTTCTTAAAACTTCGTTTTATATGGTTGCATTTATAAATTTCAGTTTTTTTGTACTTTTACAAAGTGGGTTTTTACGCTTGAAAGCATAGGAACACATTTAAGGGGAGGAAACCAACTTTTTGCAGCGCGTAGTTTTCCTCCCCTTAAACCCCACCATAGCTCGCTGCGCTCCCTGCTCTAAGGAGTGTAGCAAGAGGGTTCAACGAGTCCTTGCGCGGCTTTTTTAAACTTGCAAGTAGTGTGGGAACGGTTGGGGGAGACTATGAAAAAAAATATCATTTTTTTCTTATCTTGCTACTACCAATACTTATGCGCATTTGTTATACTATTACTATGAATGGGAATTTTTTGTTTTTAGAAAAAGACTTTCGAGTGTTATATGAACTTGTACTTTTGCAGAAAAATATTTATACACAGGTGGATATAGCTGTATTACTAAGCTTTGTATGTTTGCTGAAACTCTCAAAATAGGAAAAAGAATGAATCATACTGATTTGATTATAGATTTAAACCTATCAAAAAGAAGTTTTAATGCACTTAGTAATGTAGGAATTATTACTCTCCAAAATTTATTAGATTATCCCAAAGAGAACTTTTATCAAATAAAGAATCTTGGGCAAAAATCAATTGATGAGATACTCAATATAATAGACTCTTTTAATAAGCAGTTTATAAATACCATCACTCCAGAAAAGGAAACTAGCACTTTCCTTAACGATTTAGAATTTGAATCAAAAATTGCATATAACTTAAGTCAGCATATCTATGAGTTTATAAAACATATCACCAGCGACAGAGACTCTTGTATTAGTAACTTATCTACAGTGTGTAAGAATTATTTAGATGAGCAAGATGAAATCTTGACACCGTCATCATTATATTTGGATGAAAATAGTTTTTGGAGCTTTATTTATAAGTCTGAATATATCATCAAAATTTTTAGCTACTATATTTCTAATGAACTACTCACTGAAAAAAAATGCACATTTGAAGAACTAAAAAATTCAATGCCTGTGCCCTTTAAATGTGATGACTTCATTAATACAATTCTTACACGATTACAAGATAACAAACAGATTTTGGTAAACGATGAATTCTTTTATGTTCAAAATCGCAATAATGATACAAGCACAATAGTAATGCAAGACAATTATAGTTTTGATGACTCAATATGTAAACTAGAGCTTTCAAATAGAACTACGAGATGTTTAAATAGTATTGGAATTGAGACAATACAAGATTTAATAGAGTGTCCTAAAAATGATATTAAAAATATTCAGAGTATGGGGTCTAAGAGTTTAGCTGAAATCAACGAAGTAATAATTAAGATTGAACAGGGTTTATTAAATATATCATATGAGATAAACAACACTAGTTTAAGTAGTATGAAAAAGACTATGCTTAAAGATGGTCAAGAATATTTCGATATCAGAATAGAAGACCTTTCTTTAAGCAATAGAGCCTATAACACATTAAAAAATTATGGTATAGAGTATTACTCTTCACTTTTAGCTACATCCAATACAGCAATACAGGGAATGTCAAATATAGGTGAAAAAACATTAAATGAAATAATTAGACTCAAAGAAAACAACATAGAGCTTGAAGCTGTAGATAAAGAAAGAAGACCTTTACAAAACCACTCACTTTGTTTATACATGTTTTCCATTTTTAAGAACTACATTTTAATTACGTATAAAGACTTTACTAAACATGTTCTTCCTGTATGTGATGTTTATAAAGAAATAGAATCTGAAGAATTTCCCAAGCTTTTATATGAAAGAAGCTTTATTTTACAAATCATTGAATTAAGCATTATCAAAAATGCAATAAAAAGTAAAATCCTTGCAAGTATAAAAGAAAGAAAGTATGGCTTTTTAGAAAGTGAAATATTAGACATATTTCCAAGTTATCTTAGAATTGAAAAGTATTTTGAAAGAGTTTTTATGGAGATGCAACAAGATAATCAAATTAAAATCTTTGATAAAAACAAATATATTCCATGTTATGAATCATTCATGTCAATTAAAAATTTACTACCACAAAATCACTATGACATTTTTATAAAAAGAACAAAAGGAGCAACATTAGAGGAACTTGGTTTGGCGCATGGTTTTAGTAGAGAGCGAATCCGACAAATAGAAGCACTGGTATTAAAGAAAATTGAAGGTATGGTTTTTAAGGAGGACATATATAAAGATATTTTTGAGAAATACAAGTTTTCAGCAGATGATTTTAGAATTGCTTTTAAGGATTTGCAAACATATTTCTATCTTGATATTAGATACACACCCACAAAGGGGCATCCAAAACAAGAAAAATTACCTTTAAATGAAATTCTTGAAAGTAATATTGTACCCAAGCAATTTTTAAGTGCTTGTGAAAAAGCAATCTACAAAAATTATGTTAAAATACATGGGGCGTATATACTTTGTACCAGAACAGCATTATGTGATTATGTCTTGCGTACCTATGCAAAAGATGAAATAACTAGTAAAAAATTTTTTTCCATCTATGCAAGTATTCTTCAGGAAATTGGACATAGCAATAATGAAAGTTTATTGATATCTGAAAGATACTATGAAATGCGACTAGCAGCAAGTAACAAAACATTATGGAAACAGGGTAGAGTTTTTAGGTATTACAATTCTAATCTATATGACATGGCAGAATTATTTGAAACACTAAATTTAGAACAGTATGTTGATGTAGAATACTCAACACTAAAATTTATCCGAATGTACCCAGAACTAATGCAAGAATTTGATATTCGTGATGAATATGAATTACATAATCTATTAAAAAAAAATTGTAATAAAGAGAATTATCCGCATATTACATTTAATCGTATGCCTTGCCTTACGTTTGGAAAGGCTGACCGCGAAAAGCAAATAATAAACCTACTATTCTCTCTCGCTCCAGTATCAGCAAAAGACTTTGCTGAAGCATATGAAAATGAATATGGTGTCGCAAAAGGCACAATTATAGCAAACTATTTACAACCACTACACCAGTATTTTGATGGACAACTATATAGAACAGACCTTAAAGTGCCATCTAATGATGAAATTGACTTATTGCAAAATGTATTAAAGAATGATTTTTATACAATAAGAGATGCAGCTTCTTTACTAAAGAATCATACAAAAAACACTGGAACTACTTTGTTACATCCATTTCCTTTAAAAAAAATTGGTTACAGGTACTATACAAATTATATAGTTCGTGACTCATATTCGTCTGTTAATGAATATACTCAGCACCTCTTATTAAAGAATTCTACCATAGATATATCTACCATTCCTAATGAACTTAAATCAACCATAGCATTTAATACGACTTTACAAACATTAAAATCACACTATAAGATTGTTGAATTTTCTCCGGGAAAGTATGTATCCTCTCTACGTTTGCAAGAATTTAGCACTAATAAAGAACAAATTTTAGAATATATTACTTCTGTATTAAATTTTATAGAGCAAAATGAATATTTTACTATACATCTTTTAAAGAAAAGAGGATTTACACACAAATTAGATGAACTTGGCTTCGATGATTGGTTTTATACATCACTCTTAATAGAAATGAAGGAATCTATTTCATATCAACGAATTGGATATAATAAAATAATGCTATCCAGTGGGGAAAAATTCACGATTGTAGATTTTATTGAAAATATAATAATGAAACAAAATGACTTTAGTATAAATATTTATGACTTGACAGATTTTTTACTTGACTTATATAATGTTAGAATTGAGAAGCAGAAAATTATAGAAATTATTAAAGATAGTTCTTTGTTTTACAGCCCTGTCACTCAAAAAATTTATATAGATTATGATACATATTATGAGGAGATTTAATCATGAACTTACTTGAAGACGGAATAAAAACACAAAGTGTTATTAAAACTGAGAATAAAAAAAAGCTTGTTATTGATAACAAGTCAAATGAATATGATGTTTATCAAATAAAACTAGACTTTTTATATTTTAATGACAAAAATGACCGCATTTCTACATGGATTTCAGAGTATAATGAAACCGAGAATATTGAAAAACTTATAAGTAGTGATAGAGCAAAGTATAATAATATTATTCATGATTTCATAACTGAAAGCAATATAACAGCCCTAAAAAAAACTCAAAAGAATATTGACTTGATAGGTCAACAAGAAGTAGGTGTTGTTCTTTTGGATGGTAGGATTATAGATGGAAATAGAAGGTTTACCTGCTTACGAAATATACAAGAAGAAACTGGAAAAACACAATATTTTGAAGCTGTTATACTTTCACATGATTTAGAGCATAATGAAAAGCACATTAAGCTTTTAGAGTTAATGCTTCAGCATGGTGTAGATGAAAAAGTCGATTATAATCCTATTGATAAGTTGGTAGGAGTCTATAAAGATATTGTTGAACAAAAACTAATAGATATAAAAGAATATGCACAAAGCACAAATAAATCAGAAAATGAAATTAAACAAGAAGTTGAAAAGTCTAAATTATTAGTTGAGTATCTTGAATTTATTAATGCACCAATGCAATTCCATCTAGCTAGAACAATGAACTTAGATGGTCCTCTAACTGACCTTAATAAAATATTGGAAAAAATAAAAAATGATGATACAAAAGAAGATTTAAAGAACAATGTATATGCTCAATTGCTTGTACAACCAATTGGAGATATGACTCGCTATGTTCGGGATATTGGAAAAGTTGCAAAAAATAGTAGATTCGCAACAGATTTTATTGACGAGCAACTTTCATTCACTGAAGCTGTTTGTGATATGATTGAAGGATACCCTAAGGTCAATGAAGATGTAATTAATAGTATACAAAATAGTGATTCAATCAAAGAAATGCGAGAAAAATTTAAGCACTCAACTGATAAATTTAAGGGACGCTTAGACAGTGAAACAGCAAGAAATCAACCTGCTAATTTAGCAGATAAGGCATATGATCAACTTGACTTGATTGATATAAATATCTTTGGGAAGCTTACAAATCAGCAAAAGCAAGATGTTAGTGAAAGCCTTGACATGATCGAAGAAAAAATAGCTTTTATTAGGAACGAGTTAAATGTTTAAAGATTTATTCTTAAAAACTTCATACTCAACATATGAAAGTGATATTGCAGAAGAATTTTATATTCCAGTTTTGAAAGAGAGTGTGCAATATGACAGAGCAAGTGCATATTTTTCCGCGAAGGCATTAGCAAGTTATGCAAAAGGAATAGAACATTTTCAGAAAAGTAGTTATAAATATAGATTAGTAGTATCAACTGAAATCTCTGAAGATGATTTTGAAGCTATAAAAAAGGGCTATGAATTAAGAGAAGAATTAAAGCTTGAAATACTTCAGTCCCTTGATGAAACTCTTACATGTACTGAAAAAGGTTACTTAGCAAACCTAGCATTTCTTATTTCCGCAGAAGTTGTAGATATTAAAATGGCTTTTACAAAGAAAGGTATTTTTCACGACAAATTTGGTATTCTGAAAGACAGAGAAGGGAATATCATTTGTTTCAGAGGTTCAAATAATGAAACAGATGCAGCATTTCATGCAAACTATGAATCTTTTGATATTACTTGTAGTTGGCAAGCTTCTTCATTTGATTATCAAAAAATAACCAAAAGTGTTGAAGATTTTTCTGCCTTATGGGAAAATAAAAAAGAAAATGTTCAGGTATGTGCAATTGATAAAGTTATTCAAGAAAAAATTTTATCGTACAACAAAGGTAAAATCATTTATGAGCCTTGCTTACTTGAAGAAAACTGTCTCATTTTAGATTACACTGATGAAAAATTAAAGCTCCATATAAAAATTAAGAATTTATATATACAAGGCACAAGGCTCTATAAGTTGAGATTACGAAGATATATTTTAAGAGATTCCCTACTTTCTAATTTAATAGAATTTAATGAAAATTTGACGTATATAGACTATAAAAAAATTATTAATCATATTGAAAATGACTCACAAAAAGAAGGCTATATATTTTACATTACATCTCGTCTCAAAAAATATATACAAGATAGAGAGCTTTACATACATGAGCGTTCTAGAATGGGATTAGCTATAAAGCAACAGCAAAAAGACTTGCTCTCAGAATTTGAAAAATATGAAAAAGTAGTAAACATAGAGTTAGAAAGAAAACTTCGTAAAAAACAAATGTGGGATTCTTTTTTTATGTATACTATGAGAAAATCAAGTAATTTTTCCGTACCTGGTTCCGGTAAAACAGCTTCTGTCTTAGGTGTATATGCATTTTTAGAATCGATAAAAGAGGTTGATAAAATTGTCATGATTGGTCCTAAAAATTCATTCATTTCATGGATAGATGAGTTTAAGAATTGTTTTGGTGCAAAGAAAAAACTTAAAGTATTCAATATACAAGACTATACGTTGCTAAATGATAAGAAAGTAAAACTAAAATATACTTCCGGTAACAAAAATTTACTATTGTTCAACTATGAGAGTCTAAATTCTATAATGAATGAAGTAAAAAGAATTATTGATAATAAAACATTGCTTGTTTTTGATGAAGCACATAGAATAAAATCAATTAGTGGCACCTATGCTAAAAATGCACTAGAAGTTTCAATGAACTCAAAATTTACAATAGTGTTGACAGGAACACCCATCCCCAATACATATCTTGATATTAGAAATATGTTAGAAATTCTTTATCGTGATGAATATGATGAAGTTTTTGGGTTTTCTGAACAAATGCTCAAGAATCCATCAGAGAGCGAAATTGAAGAAATAAATAAAAAAATACAACCTTTTTTTTGTAGAACAACAAAGCATCAGCTAGATGTACCTATTGCAAGCCCAGATATTATTATTAAAGCACAAGCTAGCTATGAGGAAAATAGAATTTTTCATATATTAAATTTAAAATATCAAAAGAATAAATTGGCTTTGATAATTCGTTTGTTACAACTAGAGTCTAATCCTAGAATGTTACTTAAAGCAATTGACGAAAACAGAGAAGATTTTTCTGAAATTCTTGATATTTCAGGAGCTATTGAAGATATTGATTTTAAAGACTTTGCAAATGAAATACATGATTTAGTAGATGCGATAGATAATACTCAGAAATTTTCTACTTGCATTGATGAAGTTATAAAATTGTATTCCCAGAAAAAAACTGTTATCATTTGGTGTCTTTTTGTTGATTCAATTACAAGACTTTCTAAAGAGTTAAAATCAAAAGGTTTGAGAGTTTGTGAAGTTTTTGGTGCGAAAAGTAATGAAGAGAGAACTGATATTATAACAGATTTTAAAAATGGCAAATATGATGTTCTGATTACAAATCCTCATACCCTTGCAGAATCGGTTTCTTTACATTTTTGTTGTCATGATGCGATCTATTTTGAGTACAGTTATAATCTTGTCCATTTACTTCAATCAAAAGATCGTATTCATCGCTTAGGATTACCAGAAGGCCAGTATACACAATACCAATTTATTCAAACAGAATTTCAAACAGAAGATGAAAGGCCTTACTCATTAGATGAAAAAATATATTTGAGATTAGTAGAGAAAGAACGTACTATGATTAATGCAATTGAGAACAATATTCTAGAGCCTGTTTACACTACTGAAGATGATTTGGAGAAAATTTTTGGCGACTTAAGATTGTAAGTAGAAAAGGTATTTTTGGCAAAAGCCTTCTGTGGTGAACTTGGCACAAACCGCCCAGACGAAGAAAGTAGCGTGGAGTTGTTGAGGGAATTGGTGGGGGAGTAGTAGAGGGGTGAAATTTAAAGCAAATTTTTTTTTAGATTGGGCAAATATGCTAGAAAATGAATTAAGAAAGGACTATGGATATGACACGAGTACAATTCCTATAGAAAAAATTCCTTCGATTTATTTTGATGTAATGAGACGAAGAATATCTATCAAAAAAAGAACGATAGAATTAGCAGATTGCTTTAGTTGTCCCGCTGAATTAATGCAAGGGTGGAAGACTCTTAAAGCTAATATTCTATTAGGAAAGGACTTAAATCCGTACTTAAGTAAGAATATCAGAAAAATAAAAGCAATAGACGGTTTGTTGAATGAATGGAATGTACATCATTTTCACCTGGGAGTAAATTTTAATGAAAGCGACAAGTTTATAAGTCGCACAAAACATCTACTGTTTGCATTAATATCAGATACTGTAATATATGTAATAGGAATATTTGAGCATGGAAATTGGTTTAATGAGGAAATAGTGGAGATAATTCATAAAAATTGGCCAAAAGTTATTGATCCGTTTAAGCTAAATGGGATAACGATGAATAAAGGTTCAATAACAGAAAATCAAAGAAAAAATATCAGGGAAAAGTCTGTTAATGTATGTACTGGCTTGCAAGATGGAACTGTCTACATGCCTCTAACAGGAGGAACAAATGTAGCCGGCGGTAATATATATGATTGCATGTCAATAGATTCAACAAGAATGCAACTTAAAGCTATGGAAAAAGAAGTTGAAAGCCTGTTTTATCAATACATAGACACTTTTAAGTCACATGGATATGCTTATAACGATGATGTTGAAGCAGTCTTAGAAAAAAATAATGAAGAATATAGGGTAAATTTTCCTAAGTATGGTCTTTCAATTGATTTGATAAATGAATAAAAATATAATCTTAAAAGCAATTTTAGAAAAGCCTTACGCGGCTAACTTGGTACAAACCGCCAGACGAAGAAAGTAGCGTGGAGTTGTTGAGGGAAGGAGTAAAAAATATGGATGAAAAAGAATGTTTTTCAAATCTTAGCATCAATGGAAACATAAAAAATTTTTGTATAAATGAGTACCTCAACTCAGAAATGAACCCTTATTTTGCAATTCTTATAAAAGGAAAATGGGGCTGTGGAAAAACATATTTAGTAAAACAATTTTTACATGAACACTATGGTGATGAATGGGAAAAAAATGTAATTTGGCTTAGTACTTTTGGTCTTTCAAATATTCAACAGTTACAGACAAAACTATACGAAAAATTACATCCAATTCTTTCCAGTAAGCTTGCAAAGCTAACAGGGACTATAGCAAAGTCCGCTTTAAAAATGTCAACTGGAATTGACTTAAACAATAATGCAAATGATGATTTTACTCTTAATATAACCATCCCTGATATACAGGATGATGAAAAAAATATAAAGTCAAAAAAATTATTCATTGTTGACGATATAGAACGGTGTAAAATTGAGCCACATGAGTTGCTTGGCTTTTTCTCTGATTATATTCTTGAAGAAAACATGAAAGTGATTTTTATCGGCAATCTTGAAGAAGTTCATAATGATGCGATAGCAAAAACAACTGATAAAGATGATAACTTAATTCTCGAAAGTAAAAACAAACAAGAATTCGATAGAATTAAAGAAAAGGTAATTGGTATAGAATTTGAGGTTGAAGCAGAAATTGAAAGTGCAATAAATTCGTTTTTAGAAGAACTAAAGTCAGAACCAATAAACAGTATAAAAGAGATTTTGGCATCAAAATGCGTGGAAGTTTTAAACAGGCTAGATTACAAAAATTTAAGAACTATACGTCAAGCATTTTTTTATATGCATCGAGTTTTAGAGATATTAGGAGAAGAGAGAACAGATGAAAACTATATATCTCAAATGGTAGAATATTTTCTTGTTGTATTTATCCAAAAAGTTACAAATACTTTGAGAAAAGAAGATGCAATACGTGCAATAAATATATATCGTAAGTATGGATATGTATTAGAAAAATATATACCTCAAAAGAATAATCCTGTAGAAGATGGAATGCTTGATATGGTATGGGGAACACCTCTTGGAAGTGTTTTAGGTGAAATAATTTTTGATGGAATCATAAGTAAAGAAGATATAATTCGTGATTATGGCGTAAAAACAAATACAGACGATAAAAGAACATCGTTAGAAAAACTTGTACAAGAAATGTTTAGGATGAACGATATTGAATTTAAAAAATTACATAAAAAAGTTGAATCTGATTTTGATAATAATAAGTTTTTAACTTATCAAGAAGTGAAACAGTACTCACATATACAATTTTTGCTTGCAAGGAACAATCTAAGCACGCTCACTTTGAAACAAGTAAAAGATAAAATAATTGCATACATTGATCAAAATAAGAATTCTTTTAGTCCAGATATATCCCTAACAAATTTTTATGATGACCTTGAATTAGAGAACATAGAAGAATTAAAAGATATATTAAAACATTTTCGTGAAAATAATCAAATTCGATTAATTGAAGAGCAAAAAATACTTTTGGATACTTCTATAAATACAAAAATGAATATAGTTGATATGTTAATAAGCCAAATTGATTTTTCTAAACATGTAGAAATATCAATATTTAGCAATATTAATATACAGACATTTTATGAAAAGCTCATTCAATCAAATTTGCATGAGCATGACCGAGTTTTAAGTTTATTAAAAGATGTTTATGAAGTAACTTATAGTAACGGGAAGTTAAAAAAGCAATATTTTTCTGACATTGAAAAAATTAAAGAAATACAAGAGTTGTATAGTAATGATAGTAAAGAAATATTTATGAGTCCAGAATCTTTACAAAAAAAGTGGTATGCAGAAAAGTATAATGTATTATACACATGGATGAAAGAACACAAAGAACACAAAGAACAGGAGCTCCCAAATGTATAAAAAGAGTTTCTAACCATTAGACTAAAAATAAAAAAGAGGTAGTAAACAATGAAAACAACTATAGCAATTTACTTTGATTTAGAAAATGTAAGTAAAGATTTAAACATAGATAAATTATTACAATCAATTACATTAAAAATTGAAGATTCAAAATCACCAATTTTTGCAATAAAATTAGCCTGTGGAGAGACCGAATCAATAGCAAAATTTAGAGAACAACTCAAAGACTTAAATTTTGAAATACGGGAAACACCCCATGTTTCACAAGCAAACTTAAAAAATCGAGCTGATTTAATTTTATCAATTGAAGCCTTTGAAAGTCTTTATCAGCAATCACCTGAAATTGACTTGTATGTATTTATTACCTCAGATACTGATTTTACTGTTGTAATGGATAAGCTACGAAAATACGGTAAAGAAGTATGGCTCGTAACCAGAAAACAGGACAAAGAAAAAAAACTTTTTACAAGTAGTACTGATGAGATTTTAGTTATCGAAGACAACTTTACCGAAGATACCACAAAACAGGAAGAAAAAATCGACTTAATTTTGCAAGGCTTAGGTTTTTCTAAGACAGAAAGTGAAAGAATTAGAAAAACGTTTGAGTCATATGAAAAAGACAAATGGCATAAAGGTTCTGGCTTTGGAACAAAGATTAAAAACATGATAAAAGATTTTTCTTACAAAGAAAAAAAGGTAAATAGCCAAAATAAACTTTTTGCTGAACTCGAAAAGCATAAATATTTAGAAACAAAAAAAGAAGGCTCAACCGATTCTTTTAAAATAATAAAATAGGAGTTGTATACTAATGAAAATTCATGTATTATATACAATATTTGCAATTATTTCACAAATACATATCTTAAGAACTTGACTTTTTAGCAAAATAGAGTAAACTTATAAGTATGGAGAAACTATGCTAGTAAATATACGTTTTGGGAACTTTCGCTCATTTTATGATGAAGCAGAATTAAGTATGCAGGCAACTGCAATAGACGAATATAAAGAAATAAATACATTCTACGCAAAAGAAGACATCTTTAAAAAAGGTGAAAATGAGCTTTTAAAGTCGGCCATTATTTTTGGTGGTAATGCTTCTGGGAAAACAAGTGTAATACGAGCCTTGATATACATTGTTAATGTTATTCATTTTTCTGCGGCACAAGCAATGCCAGTAGTTGCATCCAATGATTATTTTCTCTTTGAAGATGGTTGTAAAGATTTACCAAGTGAATACGAAGTTGAGTTTGTTCAAAATGATACGTTCTATCAATATGGCTTTATACTTCAATCGGGTAAAGTAATAAAAGAGTGGCTTAATAGGAGAGATGAAAGACTAACTAATGTATTTAATAGAGAACTTGATAGTTTGGAAATAAATGGTTTAGATAAAACATCTACAAGACTAATAAATATTCCCCAAGCAACTCTTTTTCTTTCAGTAGCAGATTCTTTTAGGCTCACTGTACTTGATGATATAAAAAATGCTCTTTTGTGGTTTGCGAATCTGTTTATTATTTTTGAAAATTCTACAAATTCGCTAGAAATATATGCTCTAGAAAATAACAAGTATAAAGAGCAAGCATTAGAAATTCTAAAGCGTGCAGATATAGGTATCAACGATATAAATGTAATAAAAGATAAAGTTGGCGACCCTCGAAATATTAACGACATTATGAAATTATCAATGCAGCCTCAAATGTTTAGAGGGCAGATACAGCAGGATAAAGAAGGTATTTATAATATTGATTTAGAAACCCACTTTAATGTTTACAAAAATAATCAAAAACATAGCTCAGTTATGGCTAAGTTATATGAAAACTATGATTTTAATTCTCAAGGTACGCATCAATTGCTCAGTTATCTCGGCTGGCTTTTAGCAGCACTTGATCATGGGCGTGTTATTTTTATAGATGAACTTGATAGTAAATTGCACTTTCTCGTAGTTGACTACATTTTAAGCCTTTTCAACTCTATAGAACACAATCC
>CAYJPS010000017.1:0-31605 GCA_964372135.1 uncultured Treponemataceae bacterium
ACACGATAAAATAAAAGAATTTTACGGTGAAATAACAGACTACGTAAAAGATTTTAAACATTTTGCAGCAGATGACGATGCAAACGGTCCTGTCTTTTTTTTACGAGCTTTACGAGACAAGGACAACGCAGAAGAACTCAACGCAACTCATCTTGAAGATGCCTGGTTGAATTATTGTAGAGAAGGCATGGGAATGTTTTGGTGGGGTGGATATGGTATTAGTACTGAACACACAGCCTATTTAAACCTTAAAAACGGAATTAATGCACCGCATTCTGGCTCAATTGAAGTAAATGGAAAAATTATTGCAGAGCAGATTGGTGGTCAAATATTTATAGATACTTGGGGACTCATTTTCCCAGGAAACCCAAAAAAGGCAGCAGAATATGCAATGATTGCTGCAAGTGTTTCACATGATGGTGAAGGTTTATACGGTGCAGGTTTTATGGCGGCATGTATTGCCAAAGCATTTGAAACAGATAACATTGAAGACATTATTAACTGTGGCATGGAGTACATACCACAGGGTTGTACATACAGTAAGGTAACAAAGGCAGTTTTAGACTTTTATAAAAAAGAGCCAGATAATTGGAGAGCATGTTTTAAAATGCTTGAAGATGAATGGGGATATGATAAGTATACCGGTGTTTGCCACATTATTCCTAATGCAGGTGTTTGCATTATGGCAATGATATATGGTAATACATTTGCACGAGGAGTCGAAATTGCTACAATGGCAGGATGGGATACCGATTGTAATGCAGGAAATATTGGTACTATATTAGGAGTTGCTGGTGGTTTAAAGGAAATTCCAGCAAAATATAGAAAACCAATAAATGATTCAATTGTTTTATCTGGCATTTCAGGCTACTTAAACTCGTTAGATATTCCAACATATTCTAAGGAAGTTGCAAGCATTGGGTATACATTGCTTGGAGAAAAAACTCCTAGTGAATGGATTACTATAGATGGGGCAATATACTTTGACTTTATGGCTGAAGGTTCAACACATGGTTTAACAATTAAGGGTGGCAATAATTGCACTTTACATCATAACACTGTCGAACAAAAAACTGGAAATGGTTGTGCAAAAATCATAATTAATAGTTTAATGCGTGGCCAAGGGTGTCGTCTTTGCTATAAGTCATTTTATAGACGTGCAGATTTTAATGATGAACGTTATATGCCCGTTTTCTCTCCCACTGCATACCCAGGACAAACGGTTCGATTTATTATAAAAGCAAACCGAATTAAAGGTGAAAGTATACTTATTAGACCATACGTGCTAGATACTTTTACAAAGGAAACAATCACGCAAAACTCAATAATACTAAAAGATGATGATTGGCATGAATGCAGTTTTACCATTCCAAACACATATGGCTCTATGATAGAAGAAGTAGGATTTATCATTGAAGGAAACTCACCAACTAAAAATAAAGATATTGGATGCTTGTATATAGACAGTTTTGAGATTTTTGGCAAAGCAAACTACACAATTGATATTTCTAAGCAACACAAAGAATTCGCATCAGTTACGCCATTTTCTCATAATCATGGTTCATGGGAAATTGAAGATTCTATAATGCATGCAATGTGTTTAGATCATGCTGAGGCCATGACAGCAAATTATTACACAAAGGACGTTATTGTAACAGGCGAGATAACTCCACACACAGGTTCTTCGCATTTAGTGAGTGCTCGGGTTCAAGGAGCACTTCGAGGTTATTATGCAGGCTTTCATAATGGCAAAATTTGTATATGTAAAAATGAGAATGACTTTAAGGTATTACAGTCAAGTGCTATAGCTATTAAACACAATCATACATATACAATAGTATTTTCTGTTATTAATAATTTATTAGTCTTAGAAGTTGATGGGGAAAAAGCACTCGAAATAAATGACGATTCATTTGAATACGGTATGGTTGGATATGCTATGTACTCACAAGGTAGGAGTAGTTTTGGCAATATGCATATTAAAGAAATATAAGTAGTACAATTTATATTACTATTTTAGAAAAGAAAATATATTTGGAGAAAAAATGAAAATTACGTTAAAAGATTTAATTGAAAACAAAGATCTTGCAAAGGATAAAGCAAAAGGTGCACTTTGCGGTTTAGCAATTGGAGACAGTTTTGGAGATGCTTGTAGAATGCAACCAAATAGAGAGAACTATGGTATTACAACTGATTTTAATACTGGCACGAACTGGAGCACCGACGATACAGAGTTTGCACTTTTAACTGCAAAAATGCTTATTGATTGCAAGGGAAAACTTACCAGCGATGATGTCGTTAAAGCTTGGTTTGAGAATGTTGCAGTTCAAGATGAGTTTAAACGCGGTGGAGCAAGTGAAAAAACTGCAGCTGAAAACTTAAAAAAAGGTCTCAGACCACCAGAAAGCGGTAAGTTTAGCACCTTTCAAATGAGCGATGGAACAGCTATGAGAATACCACCTGTTGGAATAATATGTGCAGGAGATCCAGACAAAGCCGCACAAATGGCAGAAATAGATGCCAGTATTAGTCACTATGCAGATGGTATTTGGGGAGCACAAGCAGTTGCTGCCGCTGTGTCTGTAGCTATGGTAGATGCAGATATTGATGAAATCATTGAAACAGCAATGAAGTATCTTCCAAAAGAAAGCTGGGTGTATCACAATATGGTGCAGGCTTTAAGAATAATTGAAGATGCAAATGGCGATTGGATGGAGTGTTGGATGGATATACATGACTATGTAAGAGCTTCAGCCTGGGCTACCACAGCTGAAGCAATTCCGTCTGCTTTTGCAGCACTAAAACTTGAACATAGTACATTTAAACGTGGTGTGATAATGGCAGGAAACTTTGCCCGAGATGCGGATACAATTGGTGCTATTGCTGGATCAGTTTTAGGGGCAAAATATGGGGCAAAAGCAATACCTGAAAAATGGATAGAAAAAACTCGCTACCCATCTGGAACATGCCTTGACTTTACCAAAGGTTTAGACATAGTAGAAATATCAGAACAATTAGCTGATTTAATCGGTAAAGTATAAAAAAATTGTCTACAAAAATATACATATTTATACCATTTCTAGTATAAGATATATTTTTGTAGACAACTTCACAAAGGTTCTACTCTTTTACAAGTTCTAGTGTTTCTTTGTCTAATAGTTTTACTATACCATCAACATCATTAACCATAATTCCAGATTCAGTAATAATTATTGGTGTTTGTGCAATTACCTCAATACTAGATTGCGTTACAATTTGTAAATTTGTATCAAACTTTCCAAGATAAAAATTATCATCATCTTCAACAATTACAAAATAGTGATCTTCGTCTTGTACGAGCATGGAGTCAAGAGAGAGTGTTTCAACTGATTGTTGAATAATCTCCATACTTAAACTATCAAGTTTAACTAACCTAACAGCTGCATTCCTGCCAGTGTTACCTGCAACAGCTACGTAATCATTTCCTTGTGGATATACAATTCTATTTCTAATAACGTTTACTGGAGACTCTTTTACCTCTAGGCCTGTTTTTGTATCAACAAGTACAAGTGCAGATAATAAATTTCGTTCATCTACTATCTTTAATGCATAAGTCAATGTGATTGTTTCTTTACCTTGTGATTGTTGTGTTTCCATAATAATTTGTTGATCTTGTGCTATTTCAATTCTATCAGATTGAGCATCAGTTCTTTTTGTATCTGCAAGTGTTTGTTGCTCAGCAGATTCTGTTTCTAAGTCTACAACTCTTTGCTCAGCTTGTTCAACAACAGTTTCTTGCTCAACTACCCTTTCTTGCGCAATAATAGCTTGCTCTTGAGCAATAGGATCATCTGGGTTTTCTTCTGCAACTTTGATTGCAATTTGGGCTTCTTCTTTAACTTCTTCTAAAACTATAGTCTCTTCTACAACTTCTTGCTTTGCAACTGTGGCTTCTCTTTGGGCTTCACGAGCATTCTCTTCTGCTACTAATGCCTCTGCTTCTTTAATCTCTACAAGTTGTTTTCTTTCTTCAATTGCCATATCAGGATCTTCTTGCATAGATTCAACAACTTCGCTGTCAGAAATAATGCTCGTATCGACTGTACCAAAGCCTCCTTCTAATGAGGATAGAGGGATTACAATTTGTGTATTTCCCGGCCAGTCTTCATAGTTTAGTGATAAACCTACTTTATCTGCACTAATATTATCTAATACAACTTGCTTATATTTTTCTATAAATACATCCAGTTCTCCCCTATACACCGCATTGTATACCGTTGCAAAAACAGCGATAGTATTGGATACTTCAGGACTATAATTATACGCAGATTGAAGATAACCAGAGATAATTCTTCTAATATTATCAATATGATCGACAAGGGCTTCTTCACCTAAAATAAGAATATCTGCATCTAAGCCAGTTGTAGATTCAGTATCCACTGCATGAATAACTGAATAACGTAAAGGATCGCCAACAACTTGCATTGTTTCTGTGTCTTCATTAATAGGAGAAGAAATACCTATACCGATATTTACAATTTCGTCTGCACTACTAATTATTTCATGGGGGCCTTCATAGTTAACAAAAATTACCGAACTTTCATCTCCTGCAGATTCTAACTCAAGTCTATTTACTTCAAGTGCAATCAATGAAGCACTTAGAAATAGTAAGAGAGTAGCTAAACATATATTTTTCATAAAACCCCCAAAGTATATTTCATTATACTATTATTTTCGATAAAAATCCAGTACTACATTAATTTTCTAGCCCAATAAATAAATATAATGTTTCCCCTACTTTTTGTTGTACAGACACACTTCCACTCGTTTGTAGTACTTCAGACAGGATTTGTTTACCGCGTGCAGTTAAAGCTGGTTTACCCATATATAAACAAATTTCGTATACTGCGTCGCACAATGAAAGCAATGCCTTTTCACTTATTAACGTCTTATGCGTAGCATAGAAGTCTTCTATTGCTCTGAGCATAATATCATGTGGGTCATAACCAATATTAGACGCTACCTTAAATGCGAGTTCTATAAAATATGGATCCTCTTCGTTCTCTAGTAAAAGTGGTACTACATAGTTGAAATATGAGCTTTCAAATAAGGAAGAAAGATATAAAACCAAGGATTTTTCGCTCACATTATAGTTTTGAGAAAAACTAAAGTATTCTTGCGTATATGATTCAATTAAGGAATCAATTGTCTGTATATAGCCAATTTCATTTGATCCATAGTCTCCTCTTTGAAGTTGTTCAGAAATGGTACTTGTACTATTCACTCGGCGAGAAGACTGGAAGTCTCTGAGTTGATACGATGTGCTATGGTTTGATTCCACTTGGGTTTTTACCTCAAGTACAGTATCATCGTCAAAAAGTTGAAACCCAGCTAGAATCCAGTTAGGTCGAGCTACAACAAGATACGCTGAGCGAGTCAGTAGTGGAAAATATGAATCATTTGAGGAATCTATATATTTTTCCCAAGCTAGCTCTCCTGCTCTATTTGAACTATTATCAAAATATGCACACACATACTCTATACCTGTAAATACAAACGTATTACCAATATATGATATATCCGTATCATTCAAAGTATAATGTGATGAAAGATTTGTACTCCATAGTAAAGAAAGGTTAGAAAGGGAGTATTCAGCTATACTGTTATCGGAATATATTACACAAAAGCCCTTGGAACCTATGATAATATCCCTTGCAAACAAATTATGTTCCTTTTTTTGTATCGAAGAAATTGTTTTTGTACTACCATCAACTACTGCACAAGAGCCAATTGCACCGTTATTAAACCCTAGAATAACTCCATCATTATATGCTGAAAGTGTTACAATACTATCAATAAATACAATTTCTTCTATCACATTTCCATAGGGCGATATTCTAATTGCGGTATTTGTCTTGGAGTCAGATGACTCTAATACATACAAAATACTTCCATCATTCATTTCAACAAGACCAAAACCACCTGAAGGGTCCACCTCTGTCCTCCATTTCCGCTTCCCATTTGCTCCGTAACAACTTATTGCTTGTTCTTCCAAGACAAATACCCTACCATCCCTCCCTGGAAGTGGGTCGGATATTACAGGGCTTTCTAGTACAGCTTCCCATAAAAAGGCACCGTCTGGATTATAAAGAGATAGTTTTTTTGCATTATCTGTTGTAATAAAAACAAAGTTTTCAGCGGTTACAGAAAAATATTTCGATGGAGAGCCTTTTATATTCCTTCTCCAAATAATTGTACCATCTTCAGTTGCAGCATTGAGTATTCTACCTTCAGATAGCAAAATAAAACCATAACTTGTACGTTTGGGAGCTGCTACAACATTTCCTCCGAGCGCAGATTGCCATTCAACAGAAATTTTTTCTTGTGAATGCAATGCTACAAATAAAAAAGAGAAAAAACAAAAAACAGTGATTTTCTTTATCATGAAATGCTACCATTCTTTACAATGGAATCATCATATGTGAAACATGCAAGAGACTCAATATGACTTGTATTAGGATAGTAGTCTAGAAAGAAAAGAGATTCAAAGGTATATCCTGCATCGACTAAGGCTTTTGCATCTCTTGCCAATGTTGAAACATCACATGATAGATAGCGAATAGTCTTTATTTTTTCATTGCACATCCAGTTGCGCACCGCTTTTTCAATGCCGCTTCTTGGTGGGTCAATTATTAGTGCATCATAGCGTAGCTTTTTTGCTTTTTTAACCCACTGTTCACCAGACATTGCAAAGGTAGTAACATCGGCTCTAGTGTCATAATTTTTTTTCGCATATTGAAGCGCTTTTTTATTATGCTCAACGAGACTTATTGTTTTAAAAGCATCTTTTGCAAATAATGAAAGCGTACCGACTCCGCTATACATATCTAAAAGATTTTCGCCTTGTAAGTCTTTAACCACGAGGGGGATTGTTTTTTTTAGCATTGCAATATTTGACTGAAAAAACCCTCGTACATCAAAATATATTTTTGTATCTAAAAGTTGTAAGCAAACCTCACTTTCACCTTCAATGCCAAAGGCAATGGAATGATTACTCGTTTGTTCTAAAAGCTCATCACTTGCAAATACTTGTAATCGTTCATGATGTTGTAATATATCTGAATCCTTTGAACGTATAAATTCTCGTATTTCCTTTACTGCGCAAAGACAGTCATCCAAGGGAATAATATTATTTGAACGCTTTGCTTTTAACCCCTTATGGGAAAACTGAAATCTATTTCTATACTCTGTATTTGTAGAAGACACTGTTTCAATGACAGGAATAGTGTCAATTTTATTGCGAGTAAGACAATCTATTATTATTTCTTTTTTTAATGCTATTTGATAGTCATAACGTGCGTGTTGCAAGTTACAACCACCACATTCATTGTATATTGCACAATTTGCATGCATTCGATTCGGAGAAGCTTTAAGCACGTTCGTAACATACGCTTTGTTATAGTCTTTTTTTGTTTCAAATAGCGTTATCTCAACTGTTTCATGTGGAAGTGCACCTTCAACAAAAACTGTTTTTCCATCAATTTTTGCTAAGCAACTTCCGCCAAACACCATTTTATCTACAGTACATATCACAGTGGTAGTATAGCAAATTCAGAAGAAAAAGTCTTTAGTTAGTTTAAGATACTAAATTAGTTTTTAGGAACCAGAAGCACTTAGCTCGTTACCATATTTGCGTAATATATAAGCTGTATCATGGTCATCTAAGAAAAAATTTTCAAGATCAAAATTAGCAGGACCATTAACCAGCAAGAGGTTATTTTGCAAATATATAGGACTTAGCCCGAAACATGCAGTAGGTTCTAACATCTCTACAACATTTATAGTAAGACTATCATCGCTACTAACATAGCTTATATTACTTCTTGTATTACCTAGAGTATTATCAATAATGCGTGCACTTCCCTGTAGATTTATTGTACCGTAAGAAGAGATAGAAGATTCATAGTGAACATACACTCCTCCACCGCTATATCCATACATTGAATATGAATCTGTAGGAGAAAAAACCTTGTTGTCACTAAGTATACCACCTTGCATATTAAAAGTAGCATTATTAATATATAATCCTCCACCTTTAGATGCATTTACACTATCTCCTGATGGAGATGATGCTGAATTTCCTGTTATGCTTCCATTTTTCATTGTGAATTCACCATTATTCAAATAAACACCACCACCATTTGCGTTGATAATATTAGCAGAAACAGTGTTGTTATCAATACTGCCATCTTCCATAATAAACACTCCATTATTTATATAAACCCCACCGCCTTCTGCTTCATATGTAGCTGAAATTGAGTTGTTGTTTATGCTTCCAGTTTTCATTGTAAATGCGCCACCATTAATATACACACCCCCGCCATTAACAGAAACTGTATTGCTATCAATTTTTCCGCTTTCTACAAGGAAGGTACCGTTTTCTAGGTAGACACCGCCGCCAAAGGAAGATTTATTTTTCGCTATTGTCGCTGTGCCACTCATAATAAATGTTCCTTCTTTAATATATACACCTCCTCCTTTTGCCGTATTATAAAAATCAGAAGCTGTATTATCACGTATAACACCACCGCTCATTTCGAAGCTTTTTGCTTCATTTGATGAAGAAAAATACACACCACCACCATTACCACCATTATTGTTACTTATTGTGCCACCTGATATTCTTACATTACCATCATATACAAGTATTCCGCGCCCCTCGTTGCCAGTTATACTTCCTCCGTTCAGAGTAAAATCAGAATCACTTACAAACACACCTTGTGAGTTGTCACTTATATATCCACCATTCATAGTAAAGGTTCCACCACCTACATATACACCGCCTCCAGATGATCCAGCATTAGCATGTATTATTCCACCATTCATAGTAAAGGTTGCACCATTGACGTATACACCGCCTCCACCTAATTGTATATTTTGATTATTTTTAATAACGCTACCATCATTCATAGTAAGGGTAGCAAAGTCTTCTACTTCAACTGCAGTAATAGAAACACTGTTGTTATTTCCATCAAGAGTTATATTATTTAAAGTAAGAGATGCACCATCTGTTACGCGAACAAGGGTATTATCACTACTTGGTCTCGTTAATGTAAGACCATCAAAATCCCATATTTCATTTCCGTTAGAGACTTCCATAGTACCAATTATATACACTGTGGCATCAGGTAATAATGTGCCATCAACTTTCATAAAATCATAAATATCACTTAATACAGATGCATTTGGTCTAATTATGCTATTTAAGTGATCTTCGTCATAATTTGGTCCATTTATTGGATATGAGCTGTCACCTTTAACATACGATACGCCGTTTGACTCATAAAATACTACATTTGGTTTTGCAATTAACTCAATTCTCGTTCCTTTGACTATAGCATTTAGAGTTCGTGCTCTAAAAACAAACGGCACATCACTTCCATCATCATATGGATTGTTCACTTCTATTTTCGCGTATAATTCTGTTCTCATACGAATTCCATCAAACGCCACATTTGTGTTTTGTGCTTCTTGTAATGATAATCTTTGACTCGCGATTACGCTATCATCATGGCTATTATGTAATGACACAAGAACATATACATCTGGATTATTAAACAAATCATCAAATGCATTTCCACCTGGTACAACACCTATAGAACGAGTATCGCTGTTAGCACTTGCATTAAAGTACTTATCTAAGTTTAGATTAAAAGATATGTTGGTTGTTTCACCCACAGACCACAAAGAATCACAAGATAAGAACATAAAAATGCTAATTAATTGCGCTAAAATCATAAAAATTGTAGTTTTTTTCATTTATTACCTCATTATTAACTGAAAGTATAGTAACACAAGGCAAAAAAACAAACAATATCTTTATAGAAATTTAATTTTGACTTATCCATTTTCATAAAATAAAAAAAGTTTTAATCGGTAGAAATCCAGCCATTACTTATTACATGTACAACAAGCTCCATTGTTTTTTTACAACCTGACTTAATTAACATGTTTTCTAAATGCCTTTTAACTGTTCCTGATGAAATGCCTAATTCCTCTGCTATTTCATCCCGACCATACGATCGGCAAAGCAATCGAAGTACTTCAATTTCTCTATCACTATACGGTGATTGCCCAGTTGCAGTAGGTATTGTAATAGGTTCAGGAAAGGTACCCTCTCCACACATTACTAAACGAATCATTTCTATAAATTCTGGAATAGGACGAGATTTTGACAAAAAAGCATCTGCACCTGCTTCTCTCGCACCTGGAATATAGGATATTTCATCAAAACCTGACATAACTATAACCTTTATTTTAGGATACAGTTCCTTTATGTTTTTTGTTAATTCAATACCACTATTATATGCATCAATATTTATATCTGTAAGCACAACATTAGGTGAAAACCTTTTACACAAAGAAAGTGTTTCCTTTGTATTATTAATACTACCTACTAATTTCATATCTTTTTCGGCGTTAATGACGTTTGAGAATGCATCTAAAATTGATTGATGGTCATCAATCATTAAAATTTTTATCATGTTTTCTCCTAAGATATAGAATAGGCTACGATATAGATGATTTATTTTACCATATTTTTCTTAAGAACTTCAATAGATATATTGAACTTGGGTAGCCATTCTATTACTAGCTTCCCTCCATTTGCCTCAACCCTGCTTCGCATTCCAGATATTCCTCCACCTTCTTTTCCCTTCTTTTTTGGATTTTTTCCATTATTTCGAATGGTAAAGCTAAAAGCGTCATCAGACTCATGTATTGTTGCATATACCTTAGTAGAACTTGCATGCCTAGCCGCATTTGTTGTTGCTTCTCGCAAAACAGATAAAAACATGTACGCAATTGTTTCATTTTTTGGAAGCTCCCCCACAATTTCCATCTTAATTCCAATTCTTTCAAAATACAATTGTAGTTCTAACAATAATTCTCCAGCACTTTCCGCTTTCTCTGCACGAATGTTTTCGACAATATTTTGTAGTAATGGAATAATTTGCGCACAGTCTGTTGGCGTTTGGCTTTGTAACATCCGCTGAATTGCTGTAAGACGCTGACCCATAACATCATGTATTTGACTTCTAATCCTTGAATACTCTTGATCTCGCCGTAACTCAATCATGTTTTCAGTGAAAATGTGTATGTCAGCATTTTGCTTTAATAGTTTTTTTGTGTCAAATTCTAACGCCAAAAGTGTTCTATCTGTTTCACTAATATCAGTTGCAATAAACTCAACATACGCTGTATTATGCACCGTAAACATTCTTTTCATAATACACCATGTATCATCTTTCGAACGAAGCACCACTGCCTCATCCAATAGATGAGATTCAGTATTAAGCGCCTTTTTTTGAACCAGGTCTTCCCAGAACTTCGTTGCATTTTTGTACTCAGTATTAAAAAATCTCTGCATAAAATTGAGCATACACGCATTTATTAAATAGAAGTGTCCATCAATGCCTGAAAACAAAACACCAGCAGAAAGGGTATCCATGCCTTGTTTTATTGTAAATAAAGAAACTTCTGAACGTTTTCGGTGTTGTTCATGTAATACGGCTTTGAGTGCCCTCGGGAACAGTAATAATTGCGTTACACTATACAATACAATATACAATCCCGTACTTTCAACAATTGGCAAAGAAAAGGCAACAGCAAAAAAAGGCAAAAGATACACAACACCCTTTAGTTTTGTTAAAATAAAAAAGCATATAAGAGTTGGAACACAAACAATATACAATGCAGTTGAAAATCCTGTTACATCGATTACTGATAAATGTCTATTTACCATAGCAATAATGGGACTTAAAGCAAAAACAAACATACATGCCATGAGTAATAATTCACTAAAAAACTCAAACATACGCCTTTCAAAATTATTAAATGCAATAATTAACGAGTGTGCTCCTTGCAAAGCAAAACCAATTGCCGTAACTACAAAAAGAAAAAGAAGAACAGAATTTGGAAGAAAGTAAAAGTCAATCATACTACTTCCTTTTTATATGACAAAAGAACTGCCGTAGACTCATACCAAGGCTTAATTGATAGCTCTTCACCATAATGTGTAAGATTTTCATTAGATATATCTGCAATATTTGCAATATCAATACGTTTATCTGGTATAACTGAAAAAATTATAAAATCCCCTTCTTCATAGAGTTGCACCAAAATGTCTGAGCTTTCATTTAAAGCAGCAAGTTCAACAACTGAACAAAATAACTCGTACATTTCAATAGCTTGTTTAATAGGCAAGGTTCCATTTACTCGACACCCTATAGTTATTTTTAAGGGTAGCAACTTCGCAAACTCTTGCATTTCTCCAATATAATTTAAGAAGTCTTTTACCGATGGATTTTGTTGATTAAGCGTATTTATTCGTAAAATACATTTTCTTTTTATTCCACAAACAACTATGTTTATTCTTCCCATTACGCGCCGGCTATCGCTCGTTTTTTCCAATTCTATGAGCAATGAGTCTACCTTTGCAGTATCGTAGCTAAGAACACTATCAATATTTTCGTATACGGCTTTTTCTGCTGCAAGGGAGGCAAGTTCGGCTTTTACTTCACTTTGTTTTTTTAATAGCTCGTTATTTTCTTTTAGTTGCTCATTTGTTTCATGCAATTTTTCATTTGCCTTATGTAATTCTGTATAATCTTCATAGTACAAAAATGTGCCGCTTTGCATTTTCGTTTGTCTTAGCACATACTCTCTATCCTTTTCTATTGATGTTAAAGAGCGTTCAACGGTGACACCCTTATTATCTTTAATTTCCATGCAGAGTTTTGAGTTTGAAAACATTTTTCGGTACTGTGAATTAGAGGGAAATAATTTTCCTTGAATGCATGCTTCAATGTATAGAATGATAATAATGTTAATTGAATAGGCAAAGTCCAAATCATAAAAAATGGGAATTCTTCTTGCGTAGCCTACAAGCCATGTTATGGTAACAATATTCATAATAAATGGTAGCACAAGTGCTCTTTTTCGAGGCATTAAAAATACCTTATACATGAGAATGCCCAAAGAAACACAAAGCGTTACATAAATCCAGCCCATAACAATATAATAACCCCAATTATAATCAAAAGTTGAGTTTGTATAATTATATACAATAAACACAAGGCCATGAATATTATTTGTACATACAAAAAGAACAAATAAAGTTGAAATAAAAAAATATATTTTATAAAGGGTTGGAATAGCATTGACTTCTCTATTTCTTCCAGAGACTAGTGCTACATACAGATATATTGCAGGGATGTACACAAAGGCAAAATAGTATCCATACCATAATATAGTTTCAACTATGGGATTATCTACCGTAAGAGCCTTTAAACAGCCCATGCTAACAAGAATAATTTGAAGAGAGCAAACAACTACAATGGCATGTCTAATTCTAAGATTTGTTACGCGTCGATTTATAGAAATAATATATCCTAGTAAAAAAAATATAAACACTAGGAAAAAGCTTGTCCTCTCTTTATTGTCTTCAAAACCGAACCTCTCCTGCCCAAAAGCTTCTCTTCGCAATATGGAACCAACATGCGCTCCTTGTGAATTAAAAGCCTGTGTATCGGTTACATTTTTAGCATGTATATATTCTTCATTATGTGGATACAATTCTGTATGTCTTGCATTCGGCACACGTAAACCCATCTTGTGTAGGTATTCAGTAAACAAGGGATTTTCTGATAATGATATACCGTTAGATAAAAGGCCACCTACAAAGCTATGAGTGCCGTCTTTTGGTATAACTATTTCAATATTTCTACCAGACTTTATGAGATTAACAGCGTCACTGTCATACATTATGGACACAGCCTTTGAATTATCATTAACAAAAAAACGATTTTCTCTATACAGTGCTTTGAAATTTTTTGCTATTGCATGTACATCATATTCTCCATATAATGCCATTGACATACTCAATACGATGTTCTGCGCATTTGGTAAGTCCCATAACATAAAGGCACTTTCTTCTCCAAAACTGAAGTTTATTTCCAAATCAGAATTAAACACATCTTTAAAACTCTCAATTCTTTCACTAGTTACATCCCTGTCAATAGCAATAATTACCGTTTTTACATAGTGTTCTTCAAATTGATAGGTATTTTTAAAATTAGTTATGCTTACTGCTTGATTTTTATATGCTTCTATGTTTTTTCCGTTCGAAAAATGTTGCATTGCAGAGGCATGCACTGATGACTCAATAGTTATTTTGGGATAAAACAGCTGTATTGCTTGAGTATAAATGCTATTATCATCATGCACAATAACTGACTTTTGTTCTACTGCATGGAGATTGCAAGAAAAAAGGACATATATACATAAAAAAATAATGTGTTTCAGATATAGCCTCCAAGACACATTACTATACATCATTATTTTTTTTTCCGCATGTGCCAAATGGCACATTGTGAGAAATTTTTTTTATAAAAAAAGTCCCTAGAACAGTAGCGCCAGAGACTTAAACGCAAAGAGTCCGAAAAGGACTCTTTATGTGTTAGTTACTAACTAATTCTAAACTTGGAGAAGCAGCACCACCGTCATCATATTGAACTCTGTATGCAGGATTGTCAGAAAAAAACGCATCCTTGTCTGGTGAATCTATGGTGTAGGATGAATAACCCTGCGCAAATTTAAACCCACTTGTAAGGTCAATTCTTCCAATTCCGATACTTTCATTGTCTGAAGTCACTTTTTCAGAAATATAAAATCCTGCGCTAACAGAACCCAATAACAAGTTATCCTGTCTACTATCTAGCGTAAAATTATCACTTATAAATGGGTCTCCTTTAATATATAAATTACCACCATCCCCACCAACAAAGAACACTCCAGCCCCCCCTTTCGCATCTCCATCATTTTCATGTACAACAGTTGTATTTTTATTAATTATACCACCATACATAAATACAGTACCATAGACTATATCAATACCTCCACCTCTAGTTGCATGATTTCCTGTAATGGTTCCACCCTCCAAAGTAAAGCCGTTTCCAGAGCCAACATAAACACCGCCACCTTGTGTTGCTTTGTTTTCGCTTATAGTTCCGCTACTTACAGTTACAGTTCCAGAACCAACATAAATTCCACCACCGTTTGTTGCTCTGTTTCCGCTTACAGTTCCTCCATGTATAGTAAAGTCTGCATTATAAACATAGATACCTCCACCATTACCATCTTTATAGTTATTATTTTTTATTGTAACACCTGAATACATTTCTGCATAACACGCCACTCCATCCAAGTAAAGCGCAGAACCGTTAGAAATAAAAGTATCACTATTTCCATCAATGGTAATATTTTTTAATACTAATGTACCTACCCCATTTACATGGATTAGATTACCGTTTTCAGTACCTCGTAGCAATGTTAATCCAGGAAAATCCCATGTTTGTGTTTCATTTAAATTCACAAGTATGTTATTCAAAAGCAAAAGAGTTGCATCTGGTATAACCTCGCCGTCTATACTCATATAATCATATGCACTTTGAAAAAACTCTTGCTCCGTTCCGAATGTATCAAAAATAGTTTCGCCACTTAGTATATTTGAAACAGTGCTATTACTTATATCTCCATTTGAATTAAAAAACAATAAATTTGGTTTGCAATTAAGAGTATTTTTTCCATTTTTTAATGTTGTATCTAAACTCCTTGCCCTAAATAATAACTCACTTTCATTTTCATCTTCGTCTTCGTCCTCGTCATCACCCATTGTAATACGAATAAGGGCATACACTTCTTTTTTTACTGGCAATTTATTAAACGATACATTGCCTTGTTGTGCTTCGCGTAGGCTGAGCGCTTCACTGGCAATAAGAGCGTTCGTTTTTGCATCATATATGCCAACAAACACACGCTCTTCTCCTTCTAGGGCACCATCACTTGGCGCAACAGCCCTTTGACTAGATTGAGAATCGTTGGAGTTCGTGAGCTGGCGTGCAATTTCATTAAAATCGATGGAAAAGTCAACAGAAGCCCCACCAGTAACATTCCATAATGAATCGCACGACGTGAATAAAACAGCCGTCAACGAACATAAAATTAAAACTACATATCTCTTCATATACATACTCCTCATAAAAATATTACTATTCTATATATAGTATACACCCAATATAGGAAATTATCAACTTTTTTTAATATTATACTTCAAAATTGCTTAAAATAATGCGATAATTATAATAGATAAAAAAATATTGGAGGCCCTATGGCAAAAATTGATATAGAGAAAACTACTTTTTTTAAGGAAATGGACGATAGTGCACACATTGCAGTACATAAGTGGCAACCAAAGGCTTTACTAAAAAAAATGCCTAAATGCATCGTTTGTATAAGTCATGGAATGGCAGAACACGCACTTCGCTACGATGGCTTTGCACGTTTTTTATGTGAGCATGACATAGTTGTGTTTGTCCATGATCACAGAGGACACGGTAAAACGGCAATAACTCATGATGAAGTGGGGTATATTTGTGAAAACGATGGTTTTAATCGTGTAGTTTTTGACTTACAAACAATAATACAAAGTGCAAAAGCAGAGTATCCTGGAGTTAAAACAGTGCTATTGGGTCATTCTTTTGGATCTTTTGTTGCACAACGATACATACAACTGTTTGGTGATGAAATAGATGCATGCATCCTCTCTGGAACTGCAGGACCTAACGCAATGCTAACCCTCCCTGGCGAATGGCTTGCAAATTGTGTAAAAAAATTAAAGGGTGCAAAACATCCTTCAAAGTTTTTAGATACCGTAACTTTTGGCTCTTACAATAGCAAAATAGAAAATCCAACTTCTCCAAAGGCATGGATTTCAAGAGATGAAACATCAGTTAAAGAATATGTAGAGGACCCCTTATGTGGATTTTTATGTACGGCAGGATTTTTTGCAGATCTCACACATGGCTTAAATACTATTTTTAAAACAAAGAATATACGAAGAGTCAGAAAAGACTTGCCTATTCTCCTATTTGCAGGTACAGGAGATCCTGTAGGTGCATATACAAAAACGATTCAAAAGCTAGCAAAACTCTATAAAAAACATGATGTGCAAATAGTGGATGAAAAGTATTATGAAGGTGGTAGACATGAAATGCTTTCTGAAACAAATCGTGATGAAGTGTATAACGATATACTTACGTGGCTTGAAGCATAGATAATACACATATGTAGGAATCATCATCCTGTTTAATCCTGACTATCCGCGGCTATAAAAATGATAGAGTTCGAATGAAAATAGCTCCCCTACATATGAGACCTATCCCCTTGACGATTTTCAAACAAAAGACTACAATGTATTGTAGTGTTATATAGATATTCCCAAAACAAAAATGGCAGGCCAATTAAAACAGCTACCATTTACACAGAAAACGAACATTGTATAAAAAACTCACTCATAGATATCAATGCTATAAAAACAATACGACAGCTACGTGATTATGGATACGAAGCGTATATTGTTGGTGGAGCAGTTAGAGATCTCCTTTTACATAAGGTTCCGAAAGATTTTGACCTTGTAACAAACGCTACGCCAGGAAGAATAAAGAAAATATTTAGAAACTCTCGAATAATTGGAAAACGCTTTAGAATAGTACACGTATTTTATGGCTCAACAATTTTTGAAGTTACCACTTTTCGCTCTAAAGACCAATTAGACTCTGAAAATGTTTTTGGGACAATGGACGAAGATGTATACCGAAGAGATTTTACCATGAATGCATTATTTTATGATCCTTTAAAGAATCATATTATTGACTATGTAAACGGTGTAAAAGATATCCATAAAAATGTATTGGTACCTGTGATACCTCTAAAGCAAATTTTCACTGAAGATCCTGTTAGAATGCTTAGAGCAATTAAATATGCTTCATCAACGGGCTTTACAATTCCTTTTACACTAAAAAGAAAAATAAAAAAGCAAGCCCACCTTCTAACAAATATTTCAGCATCAAGACTTACTGAAGAGCTCTTAAAAATTATTAATTCTGGTTGCTCGCAATTAATAGTTGAAAAAGCAATTGAATATGGTCTATATGTTGCATTACAACCAGCAGCATGTGCAATAATCTTAGAAAACAAAAACTTTGCTAGTAGCTATCTTTCAAGCTTAAAAAAACTTGATGAAATTTCTAAGAGTTCTAAAAATGTTCGATTAGGTGAAAAACTAGTATATTTTATTAAAGACTTTGTTGAGCTCATTGTTGATGAAACAGTTCAAGCGAGAAGCAAAAGTGATATACATGAACTATATACATCTACATGGAAGGCTTGCAGAAATTTCATCTTGCCTATGAATCCACAAAGAACTGAACTTGATTATGCGGTTAAGGCATCATTAAAACAACTCGGAATTGCAGTTAAAAGCCCTAAAAAAATTAAAAAATCGAATAAGAAAAAAATTAACGAGTAATTTTATCTACAATGATGTTAACTTCCTCTATGTAAATTCCCGTGAAGTGCTCAATGTTTTCTATAACATACTTTTGTAAGCTATGAATTTTTCCTGCTAACTGTGTACCAAATGGAACATCAGTTGTGATAATTATTTTGTAACCTTGCGAATTAGTTTTAATTGTAATCTTCTTTATGTTTACTTCTGCATCAAACTCACTCACACAATGCATTACCATTTGGCTTAAAGCTGCCTCAGATATACTCACTCTACCCTTTTTTGAAAACTCAGGTCTCACAACAGATTTTTCGTACACTTTAGTATTATTTGGACTAATAACGGGAAGCTTTTTCGCAAGCTTTACTCGAACGGTATCGTAAAAAATTTGAGGATAACTTCGTTTAATTTCAAGCGATGGAACAGGAATAACATGCTTGCCTTCTACATGTCTTGAACGTATGGCTCTTTCAATATCTTCTTTACTTGCAATGTCTTCAATTCTTACTATTTTTGAAGGTACAGGAAGCTGAATCCTCATGGCTATTTTATTAACCATTTTATCTGAGGTGCCTAGTATTAAAACTCTTTTTAGATTGTGTTTCTTAATTGCTCGAGCTATTTCATCTCGATGGCTTTTATCATCGAATACTGCAACACGAACTGCAGCTAAAAAAGTTTTTTCACGTTTTGCAGAATGACCCGCTAAAATCTTATCATCTTGAATAAGCAATCCGTCATCAATAATTGCATCAATATTGTTCTTTTGCGCTAAAAGCTTTGCACGAAAACTTTTGCCTGTACCACTCCCACCAACTAGAGCCATAACAGTGAAACCTTTAAAAAGAGCTACAATATTGTTTATTACTTCCATCTTTTTAATTATACGATGAAACAGTCATGTTAGGCAAGTATTTTAAAATGAAATCATTAAAATTCTCTGGTAAATTTGCAGTAAGTTTTTCTGGTAAGCCAATTGTATTATTAAGCGGAAAGACTAATGTCCAAGCATGTAGATAAAATTGCTCCGCCTTACCCCTATAACCATATGCAGAATCACCAAGAAGTGGAAATTTTGAATATGATGCTTGGCTTCTTATTTGATGAGTACGTCCTGTTTCTATTATAACTTTAGCAATGGTTATATCTTCATCATAATACGTACCATGCCCAATGGGAGACACAAACGTCTTTGCATTTGATGCATGCTCGCATTGTTCATTTACAGTAACAGTATGAAAGCCCTTGTATTCAGATTTTGCAGAGCGGGTAATTTCATGTTGCCATGTACATTCATCTTTTAAGGTTCCACATAAAATGCAAAGATATGTTTTTTCAACTGCATGATTTACAATTGCTTCGCTAAAATATCGTGCACCAACTAGACTTTGAGAAAAAGCTAAAAGACCTGTAGTATTCTTATCTAACCTATGCAATGGACCTGGAACAAAAGAAAGTGATTTTTTATCTGTGTTACTTTTTTGTTTATGTAAAAACTCACTTTTAATAATGGTGTCTAAAGATACATCATCTTTAGTTGAGCTTTGCACATTAATTCCATAAGGCTTATTAATAATTTTTATATGCTCATTTTCAAAAATAGTTTCAATGAATTGAGAAGAATAATCCTCAACGTTGTTGTTTTTTTGATTGTCTTTTAATGTATCTTTTAATTTTTCATAGAGATTTTTTTCAATACAGATTATATCATCTTTTTTTGTTTTATAATCAATTTTAATTTTAGCATTATTTACACGAATAAAGCCACTGCGTATATTTTTATACAAAATTGATAGGGGCATCGTACGCAAGAATTTTCTTAGCACCCTGTCTATGCGTCTATCTATGTCGTCAGTTCCAATAGAAAATTCTAAAAAAGTCATAGTTTCTATATTATACCGTAAAAAATGAATTTTTAGCAAGAGAACCACTAGACAAAACTCATTTTACAAGTAAAATAGTATACATGCTTGTACAAACAAAAGGGCAACTTGAATTATTGTTAGAAAACCCAGTATTTTTAGCTGGTATAATTAGCTGGCTCTCTGCACAATTCATAAAAACAGTTGTAGCTGTATTACTAGGAAAAGTTAAAGATATTAGGGAACTCATTGCATTATTAGTATGGAGGACTGGAGGAATGCCTTCTAGTCATTCAGCGCTCGTATGTTCTGTAACAACAGCCATTGGTGTGTCTTCTGGAGTAAACACCGATATATTTGTACTAGCATGTTGTTTTAGCTTAGTAGTAATTCGCGATGCCTTAGGCGTCAGGCGAGCTAGTGGCCTGCAGGCAAAGACAATCAATGAAATAGGAAAATCACTTCATCAAAAAGAAATTATATCGTTTAATCGTATAAAAGAAGTCCATGGACACAAACCTCTAGAAGTTGCATTAGGTTGTTTATTGGGCTTTTTTGTGGGAATGGGCTTTTCAATCCTTTGATTAATTAAAAAAACTCGGAAATTCTATGAACAAAAATATGTTGTTTTTTGGTGCAATTTTTGTAGCACTATTATCTTTATGTTTTCTCTTTGTGCTACGAGTTGTGCCAACAACACAAATTTGGGACAAGTATAATGTACTATACGTAGATTCCAGTGTTGAAGTACAAACCGTGCGAGAAGCGCTTTTATCTCAAAACATTGAAGGTGTTTTATACCCCGACCATGATGTTTTTCCACAGCCCTCCACTCTTGCTCCTGTACAGTACCATCAATTTTCACTTGGTGTATCGTACGATCAATTACAAACATCATTTTTTATAGACAAAGACGGTCAGTACCACTTGTTCTATATTCCAGTTGGTAACAACGAGGCAGTATTTAATGCTTTAGAAAGTTTTACATATCCCTGGGGACTCGATATTCAAGCTACGATTCCAACTCTACCTTTCATTGTTTGTGCATTCCTAACAATAATATTAGCATATTATGCAAGAAATAAATGGTACTTTTTACTCATTCAAATTCCATTTGTTTTGTATAGTTTCGTTGTTCCCTTTTATCATATAGGATCCTCAGTTTGCATTTTTACGTTAGCAGTATTTATGGTACAAAAGTATTGGGACAGAGAATACCAAATGCAAAAAATATTTAAGAACGTTTTTACCATATGTTCTTTAACCTTTTTGCTTGTAGGATCTGCGCTTTTAGGCTTTAGAGTACTTTTTTTACTTTTGTTGTCCTGTCTGGCTTCGATTTCATTATGCTACATTGTATATTCAATAAAAAGAACTGCTTATCAAAAATCTGCATTTAAGCCAACACAAATTCACACAGCAAAAACGGTTCGCTTGCACAATGTATTTAACGTAAAATATTTATTATTAGGTTTTACTGCTATTTTATTACTTACCGTTTTTGCCATTTTAAACATACAACCTTTAAAAAATAATTTAAAAAAAGCCTTGCATATTCCCACCCCTTCGGGGTATACTATAGCAGGTGATTTTTCTGCTCAAAGCTATGAACAGTTAATTCTTGAATCAAAACCTGAAGACATAGGAAGGCTTCCAAATTTTTCTGACTTTGTAAATCTAGCATGGCATTTTGAAACCTACCCATATTTAAAACTCGGAGAAAAACCAAGTGCAGTAGTACACACTGGAGATACTATTGAACAAGTTGACTATCTTCGTAACGGGTTTGAACTTCAAGAACAAATATCGGTGATAGCTACATTTGACGATGCATACATACAAGAGGTTATACATTCAGCATTTACCTCAACAAATGCAGGTGCAGAAAAACTACTCGCAAGCCAAAAAGGTTTTGCACATGTTTCGTATGCACAAAGTGGTACAATGACATCTCCAACTGGAGCAATTATTTTTTTATTGATGTCTTGTGCTTTTATGTTATATTTTATTTTTGTATTAAAACTTAAGAGGCGCTGACAGTATGGCAGAAAAAAATAGAAATTTTTACTTTCCCAAATATAGTTACAAAAAAACGAACTTAGCGTATCTTCCATCAAAAGCATATATTTCCCTCAGTCAAGACGGTACATCTACATGCAAACCATTTGTTAGTGTTGGAGATTCCGTTCACGAAGGCCAACTCATAGCTACTTGTAGAAAATCTGGATCAAGCATACACTCTCCTATTCCGGGAGTGGTACAATCTTTTGAAGAAATGCCAATGCCAAACGGAACTAAATCAGAGTGCATTGTAATTAAGCTTGGCGGAACATTCACGTATACGGGAAAAGAAACAAAGCTACGCAGTTGGAAGTATGATACATCATCTCGTTTAGTGTCTCAAATAAAACAACAAGGCGTAATCAATACATTAGATACACAAGTTGGACCATTATCGGAGCAAATGGAGTCTTTAAAATCAAACGAAAAAACTTTAGGAGTCCTTTTGTTTGATTATGATCCAAGTACAACTGTTTGTAAATCTTCATTGGACTTATACCAAAAGGAGATTTTTGAAGGCTGTGTTATTAGCGCAAGAGCAATGAATGCAGACGGCATTGTCTTTTTTTATAGTAGTGAAACAACAGATTTTTTAAAAAATTCAGAACTAAATGATATTTTAAACGAAATTCCACATTGCTTTATTCCTATTAATTCAAACTTATACCCTAGTGCATCTCCAAGAAAATTAAGATCACTATTACAAAAAAATAGACAGAACATTCCTGAAAAAATTTCTACTAACATGAAGATATGTATTGACACAACTACAGCATTACAAGTGTTTTACGGGATATCATATTCCCTTCCTGTTACTCATACCCTTGTAGAAGTTAACGGACCTTCATTGCACGAAGCAAGAATATACTCAGCAAAAGTTGGCACACCAATAAAAAAACTTTTAGAAGATTGCGGCGGTTCTGAAAAAGTTCCTTCAAAAATTGTCATAAACGGCCTAATGAAGGGAACAGCTATAAATGACTTAAACATTCCTGTTACAAAATATTTAAAAAGTATAACGCTACTCACAGCAGATAGTGTACCTGACCAAAAAAGATCACTTTGTATCCATTGCGGACTTTGTAGAAGGTCTTGCCCGATAAACCTTTTGCCAGATGTATTATATACTCATCACGTTAATTCTTTTACGGTTCAAGAAGATATTCGATTGTCTGCACTCTTATGCGATGAATGTGCACTCTGCAATACAACGTGTCCTTCAAGACTACCACTTTTTCAAACAATAGCTAAAATAAAAGAGGATATCCATGAGTCAAAAATATAGTACCATAACCTTAGCACCTTTTAGATGTTCTCATCTTTCGGTAAACGAAATGATAAAAGTAATTCTATTTTGCTTAATACCACATATTATTTTACTTACCGTTTCGTCTGGGTTTCAAGCCTTACAGCTACCCTTTACAATACTTTTAGCTGCAATTTTTTCAGAAGTTCTTTATAGAACACTATTTAAGAAAACAATTCGCATTGGGTGGTCTACAATATTACAAGGCGTGCTCATTGGATTGCTTGTTCCAAGTGACTACCTTACAATTGCTGCGTTTATAATAACATTTTTAGTTCTTTTTATAGAAAAAGTAATTTATTCTAGTTTTGCTCAATCATGGATAAACTCTGTTGTATTAACCGCAGTAATACTGTATTTTGTTTCACCAATGTATTATCCTAATTTTTTACTTCCACCAGAAAGTGTTCAGCAAACAAATGTTGGCATGAAGCTTTTTAGCGATGGTCTACTAACAGTAGCTCGTTATGATGCAAGAATAACAAATTTTCTCAATACTTCAATTTTCAATTACATTGGTCTTTCTGTTCCAGAAGGTTACATTACACTATTCTGGGACTCTCAATCACCAATCCCTGCTTTTAGATTTAACGCAATTACATTGCTAACATCAACAGCACTTTTTTTAAGTAAAACCATTGATATTATTATTCCTACCGTTTTTCTATTAGCATATTCATTCTTAGTATATATGTTTAGTTTATATCCTTATGCAGAAATTGTTGGTAATGGAGATATACTTTTAGCTCTTTTTACTGGAGGCACATTGTATTCAGCCTTTTTCCTTTTAGGCTGGTTTGGAACTATCCCACTAACTGTTACTGGAAAAATATTATATGCCCTTTGTGCTGGAATTTTATCATTTTTGATTTGTGGAGCTGGCACATCTACAATTGGTATTTTATTTGTAATATTAATATTAAATATAGTATGCCCAATAATCTTACAAATTGAAACAAAATTCTATGTTTCAAAAATTAGAAAGATAAATACTCTTATGCAAGAAGTTCAGAGGTAGTCATGAAAAGAATACATAAGAAAAAAATACAGAATTCAATCATAGTTTTCATCTTAATAACGATAGCTACTTTCTTTTTAACTGCTACGCTTAATGAAAAAACAAATGCATCTTTTGCACTGGAAATTCAAATGTTATTAGATGAATATGAAGAAAACAAGTATACTGTATTAGACCCTGTAGTACTCTTACAAACACCATCAACTAATGGTTCCTATTTTTCTGTTATGACAAATCAAAACATACAAATGTATGCAAGCATTATTCGAATAATGGGTATAGGTGGCCCCGTATCCGCTGTTTTTTTGTATGATTCCAGCACAACTAATTACATTGGTTTAGCAGGTTTAAAAGATATTATTTCAGATACAAGACATGGAATAAGTGATAGTCAAATTTCTTATTGGGAAAACAAAATGAACCTAGCTTTTTCAGAATATACCGCACAAGGAGAAACCGAATAATGAAAAAACGAGAGTTTTTATTATATATCGTGACTAACATGGTAATTTTTGTTCCATCTCCGCCTTTTGTTGCATATGGAATTATTCTCATACTTTGTTTTAATGTAGTATATTTAATTACCATTAGCTACTCAAAGTACATTTCTGCATTGGAAAATAAATACCGTTACCCTCTTTTATTACTCTGTGCTGCTTTGGTGACATTGATATTCCATATGGGATTATCGTTTGTATCTCCCGTTATTGGTTTAACACTAGGCTTTATAATGTATCTCATACCTCTTTCAGTACTAACACTTAATACACCTTTTTACCAAAATGAAGAAAATATAAAAGAACAAAAAAATAACAATATTAAAACATTATTTCTCATCTCATTTTTATCATTATTATTTTTTGTGATACGCGAATTTTTTTCGTATGGAACCATTTCATACCCTACTACGACTGGTATTGCAACAATTCATTTGCCCGTTCAATTATTTGATGGATACTCTTTCATATGGAGTAGCATTCCTGGAGCATTTTTTCTTCTTACTATTTTTGTTGTATTGTTGCCACTTATCGTACAAAAAAATAAAAAAGAAATTGAAGAGGTAAGCGAATGATATTTCAAACAATCTTTATGTATTTTATAATTTGCTCATCTTGTTTAGTGTACGGAATATGCATTAAAAATTTGCTTGAATACCCTGAGAATATTTCAAATACTTTTGCTCTATATATTAAAACTGTATTTAGTGTAAGTGCTGCAATCCTATTAATGTGGCTAGTTTTACGTTTTTTAATTGTACCATATGGGCACCAAATTGTATTTCCATTTATTACATTGGGAATATTACTATTAATTTCAGCATTGCTTGAAAATGCATGGCCGGCAGTATTTCAGTCAGATCCAAGAGAATTTACACTAGGTTTTTTTGCAGTGCTCTTATCAATGAGTGAAGGTACAACACTTGTTACGTCTCTAATAATTGGTATTACTGTATCAAGCGCTTTTTATTTGTTAGCATTTTTATTTTATAGTCTTAATAGACGAAACGCTTTTGTTGTTATTGCACCTCAGTTCAACTCAATTGCACTAATGCTGATTGCCATGTCTTGCATTCTACTTGCAATATATGGGTGGAATGTTTCGTGGTTAACAATAAAAATTTTCAATTAATTTATAAAAAAAGCGCTAGTATACTTTAAATAATTTTTTTTTTGGTGTATGATATATAGAACAATGAACGGTATAAATTTATGTTATGGCTTAAGTTTTGGTAATGGTGGAGCAAAGATTGCTGACAACATTGCGGAAACCTACGCTACAAAGTACAAAAAAATAATCTCCTTTATATGCTCGCATCCAAGTGTTCGTATGGTTTTATTTATACCAGGTGTTGTACTTGAATGGCTAAGAAAAAATCACCCTGAAGTAATAACAGTTTTAGCAGAAAAGACAGACTCACGGCAAATAGAATTACTAGGTGGAGGTTACTTTGAACCTGTTTTTCCATTAATCTTGCCTGCAGACAGGGTTGCTCAAATTGAAAGCCTCACTACACTCATTAGAAAATTAGTTGGAAAAAAACCAAGAGGTGTTTACCTTAGCCAAAGTATCTGGGATCCTTCTCTCATTTCATCATTTAATACATGTGCTATGGAGTATACATTTTTAGATTCTAGAATAATTCCACAAAGGCAGCTGCAGCCACAGTCTGTGTTTATTCCACACATCGTAGAAGACCTTGGAAGATCCGTTACCGTTATCCCATTACACCAAGACTGTAAACCGCATATAAAACAATCACCATTAAACTACTTAAAATTCTTACACAATATACAACAAGAGTCATCAAAAGTTATTGCATCGTTCTTTTCGATTGATTCATTTTTAGAGCTTATTGATTCAACATGGTTTGATGACTTTACAGAGTTAATTAAAAATGATGAGCAAGTAAACTTTAGCTTACCACAAACATTCTTAAAAAATGACCTAACTCGAAGAAAATCATACATACCTGCAGGTGTACACTCTGATATAGCTGTATGGGCTACTGAACCCTTTGTTGCGCATACAAATATACTCACACAAGACATATATCCAACAGTACGCGATTTTCTTGCAGTATATCCAGAAGCACTTGCATTATATTCTCGTATGATGTACACAAGCAGCCTTGTTAGCCAATGCCGAGGAGATAAAGCACGAAAGAAGCTCGCACAAGAATACCTGTTTCAAGCACAAAATCATTCAGCGTATATTTTCACTGGCAAAGGTGGAATGCGAAATAAGAAGCTTTTACAAGACTCGTACAGTAGTTTGTTAGAAGCTGAAAAACTTGTTCGAGAAGCGGCAACTTTTACAGAAAATACGAGCTCTTTCGATTTTAATTACGATGGTAACAGAGAATATCTTTGTTTTTTTGCTACGTACAATGCATTTATATCCCAAAAAGGTGGAATACTTTTTGAGCTTGACATAATGGATAACACAACAAACTATTGCTTAGCTAGTAAAAGAATTCTAAAATTTGATAAAGTTGCGGATGTGTATCCAAAAAAATTATTTGTAGACCACATCCTTACTAAACCTGAATTTAACAAAATTTCAACGGGAAAAGTAAGTACAAGCACGTCTTTTCAAAATATTGAATATTCTGAAGTATCATTTAATAGAGCAAAAAGTACTATACGCTTAGTAGCCTCTTGCCTATTTGGCGACGAAATGATTCCAGTTACATTGCGGAAAAACTACAACTTAAATGAAAATGGGATATTTGTTCAGTATATTATTAAAAACGCAGGTAAAACACACCTTAGAGCAAAGTTTGCAGTTGAAAACAATATTTCTTTTACTTCTGCCTTAAAAGATGCGTTAAAAGCTGAAGTAATCTCTAGCGATACAAGAAGTGAGCTAGATACTGATGTGCTTAATACATATAAAGACGGTGTTTCATGTGTGCAATTTGAAGACATCGATGGCAATACAAGCTTTTTGTTTGAATTAAATGAACAAAGCGCTTACACCCTTGAGCCATACTATACATATAGATTAGGACAAGAGGACTCTTTTGAAAGCCAATATGAAGCGCACACAGGAATATTCTATTGGGACATAGACCTAGAACCAGGCTATGAAACAGAAAAAAGTATTTCACTTACAATAAAATCTAGCAAAAAAAAGCTGCTTGCAAAAAAACAAAAAAAATAGTACACTATTCTCTATGAATAGACGATTAATTACCTCAGCACTACCCTATGTAAACAATATTCCGCACTTGGGAAATTTAATTCAAGTACTCTCCGCCGATGTTTTTGCGCGCTTTTGCAGAAGCCGTTTATATGACACAATGTACGTATGTGGAACAGATGAATACGGAACTGCAACAGAAACGAGAGCAATAGAAGAAGGAAAAACTCCGAAGGAACTTTGCGACTATTATAATGCAATCCATACAGAAATTTATGAATGGTTTAACATTAATTTTGATCATTTTGGACGAACATCAGATCCCGAACAAACTGTAATTGTACAAGATATGTTTAAAGCCTTAGATGAAAGAGGTTTTATTAAAGAGCAAACCATTGAACAGCTTTTTTGCTCATCATGCGATAGATTCTTAGCTGACCGCTATGTTAGAGGCGTTTGTCCTCACTGTGATTATGATGATGCAAGAGGAGACCAATGCGAATCATGCGGTAAACTCTTAGAGCCTACAGAACTAAAAGATCCACGCTGCTTAACATGCTCTAGTACTCCTGCATTAAAATCAACAAAACACTTATATATAGATTTACCTGGCATTCAAAAAGAGTATGGCCCATGGATGAATGACACAAGCGAAAAGGGACGTTGGGCTAAAAATGCTGTTCAAATGACACAAGCTTGGATTAGAGACGGCTTACACGAAAGAGCAATAACAAGGGATCTAAAATGGGGAATACCTGTTCCAAAAGAGGGATTTGAAAACAAGGTATTCTACGTATGGTTTGACGCTCCCATTGGCTATATTTCTATAACCAATGCCCTAACAAACCTCATGCAAGGCAAGGCGGATAAAGGCGAAATCAAGCAAAGTGATGTCCCTGATTGGAAAGCCTGGTGGCTCCCTTCTGAATCAACAGCAGAGAATGCAAAAACACCTGTAGATTTATTTCAATTTATTGGAAAAGACAACATTCCTTTCCACACCGTTATTTTTCCTTCAACGCTCATTGGAAGCGGAAAAGATTGGACAAAACTATATCATATGAGTAGTTCTGAATACTTAAACTATGAGGGTGGAAAGTTTAGTAAGTCAAAAGGTGTTGGCGTTTTTGGAAGCGATGCAAAAGAATCGGGCATTCCTGCAGATGCATGGAGATTTTACATTTTTTATAACCGCCCTGAAAAACAAGACACTCAGTTTACATGGAGTGACTTTCAAGTTAAATTAAATTCTGAGCTAATCGGAAATTTAGGAAACCTTGTTAATAGAACAACCACATTTGTAAGCCGCTATTATGATGGAATTATTCCAGAAGGAAAACCAAATAGCGAATTATGGGCAAAGGTACTCGAATGCGAAAATAAAGTTACTGAATACTTTGAGTGGGCAAACTTAAAGGATGCAATACATGAAATTTTTGCCATATCAGACATAGCCAATAAAGCTTTCCAAGATGGAGAACCTTGGAAAACACGTAACGATAATCCTGAGGCTGCAGCTGCTTTAATCCGTGACCTATGTTATATAATTAAAGATCTCATGATTATGGTACATCCGTTTATCCCTCAATACGCAGAGAAGGTATTAGGATTTTTTGGAAAAGCAGGCTGTACAGCAAAAATTGGCTGTCAAAATGCTGCCAACGCTCTTTTATGGGACAATCTAGGAAGTCTTGACGGACTTACAACGATTACAAATCCTGAAATTGTGTTTACACCATTAGATGATAAAGCAATAGAATCATATCGAAACAAGTATAGTGGAACACAAGCTGAACGAAAAGAATCAGAAGCTCAAGGCGACACAAAAAAACAAGAAAAGAAAAAAGATAAAAAAGCCGCTCCAGAAATAGTTATGGCCGAAAATCCCATTGAACATTTTAATAAACATATATGTTTAAAAGTTGCTAAAATTTTAACGGTAGAAAAGCACCCAGAAGCAGATAAGCTATATATTGAAACACTAGACGATGGAACTGAAACTACTCGAACAATACTTTCAGGCCTAGTACCATTCTTAAAAGAAGAAGAACTTTTAGGAAAGAGCGTTATCATAGCATACAATTTAGCACCAAGAAAAATGAGAGGAATAGAAAGCCATGGAATGCTCTTAGCTGCGGATTATGTAGATGCAGAAGGGAACAAGAGTGTTGAGCCATTAACATGCGATTGGGCAAAACCAGGAAGCCAGGTGGTACTAGAAGGAAGCGAAGATGCTGTTGATAAGCCAGAGCTTATTGGAGCTGAAGAGTTCTTTGCCGTTGAAATGAAGGTTGTAAATAAAAATGTACAAATTGGTGGAAAAAATCTCATGGTAGATGGAAAGCCTCTTGTAACAGAAAAAACGGTAGACGGAAGCGTACATTAAATAGGAACCACAGATTACACAGATTTATAGGATTTCTATTTTTTAGCTATTCTAAATTGTTACATATAATATGTAATATTTGAAAACACAGAAATTTAAACATTTTTATGTTGTAATTGATTTAAGAGTTTTATCGAAGTTTTTATAAAATTTTTATTGTAAAAATCTGTGTAATCTGTGGAATCTGTGGATGAAAAAAAAGTGTGACAATCTCGGTGGCACACTTAAGCCGCTCTAATATGCTTGTACGTTTAAGAAAATTAGGAATTAGGCATTCGTAATTATATTATTATCTAGCAGCGTATACACACACTTCGGTACTTACCGCAACGTGCATTCCTCGAGCAGTCATTTCTGATATAAACTTATCAGCTTCATATTCAAACCCTGGAATTGGAGACGTACAATCAGATAATAATGTCATATTTGAAAGAGGAACATATAGTGAAAGGTCTCTAATTGTATTAGCAACACAATGACTCAAGGCTTCACCAGCAATAAAAATATTGCCTTCTTCTTTCAAGGCATTTATAAAGTTATAATTTGTACAAGTACTCGTATCATTTTCATCTGGCACTTCGGCTTGAACACAGCTATAATGTTCTGTATTTGGGTTTGGAGATTTTTCAATATAGATAATATTTTTACCGTTATTTGTTTTTTCCCAAGAATGTACTGCATCCCAAACATTTTTTTCTACAGCTACACCCATAGAGCCTTGTAAGCAATGTGGCGGCCATAGTGTTAACTTATAACGGCCTCTAGCTTCTAAGTTTTGTAAATAGTATTCTACATAACCCATAAGTCCTGGATCGGCTGGCATGTACTTACCACTCATTAATTCATCATAGGTAATTGTAGTTAACACGTCTGGAGTTTCGCCAGATGCTGTTTTCCAATACGAAGGATGAGAAATATGATAATATGGGTGAACATCTTCGGTTA
>CAYJPS010000018.1:0-30905 GCA_964372135.1 uncultured Treponemataceae bacterium
GCCTTTCGTGTAAGTTTTCGTGTAATATCCGCCATTTTTTTATCCTTCTTTATTCAATTAATAATTAATAGGTAATAATTAATATTACACGAATTCAATTATTAATTGTTAATTGTAAATTATTAATTAACTCGCGCATGACTCGCATTCTTCTACTTCTAAGGCTTGTGAGCGAACGTAGTAAATGCATTTTACGCCTTCTTCCCATGCCTTTATGTATAGGTTAAGAACTTGTCTAATGGTAAACTCATTGGTTATGTAAAGGTTTACAGACTGTGCTTGGTCTATGTGGCTCTGGCGTACTCCCGATGCTCTAATGGACCAGTTTTGGTCAATTGTGTGTGCATTTTTATAAAGCCAAAATGTTTTTGGATTTAAGTCTGGAGCAACGCGCGGCATAATGCTTCCCTTTTTTTCTTCCAAAAAGTAGCGCTTCATAACAGGGTCAACACCAGCAGTTGTTCCTGCAATAATGGATGTTGAACTTGTTGGCGCCACTGCTAAAAGATAAGCGTTTCTCATACCTGTTGCACAAAGTTTTTGTACCTCATCCCATTCAGTTCCAGTATAGTTTCTTTTTTCAAAGTAGGCGCCTGTGTGCCAGTCTGAACCCTCAAAATATTCGTAAGAACCTTTTTCTTGTGCAATCTTTGCACTAGCGGTAACTACAAATCGGTTTATTTTTTCAAAGAGTGTGTCGGCAAACGTTAAGTGATCTTCACTTTCCCATTGTATGCCTTTTTGTGCCAAAAGATGGTGATAGCCACTGGTACCAAGTCCAATAGAGCGGTATCGTTTGTTGGTAACTTCTGCATACATTAAAGGGTAATAGTTTAAGTCAATTACATTGTCTAAGGCTCTTGTTGCACTTTCACATACTTTTTGTAATTCTGTGTCATCATCAACATTAATATTCCCAAGTACTAAAGAAGCTAGGTTACACACAACAAAGTCACCGGGTTTGGTAACTTCAACAATCACCTTTTCACCGTCTTCTGTTGTAATTTCACGCTTTAATAGTTCTATTTCGCTCATATTTTGCGCAATTTCTGTACAAAGATTAGAGCAGTAGATAATTCCCTTGTGGCTGTTTGGATTGGCCTTGTTTACAATGTCGCGGTTAAAAGCAAAAGGTGTACCTGTTTCTACGGCAGATTTTAATATAAGGCGTACTAGTTCTTTTAAATTAATTTCTCTTTTACTAATTCTATTATCTTCTATACATTCTTGGTATCGTTTTTCCCATTCTTCGCCATAAAAATCTTCAAGGCAATATCCTTTTATTTTTTCAACTTCATGGGGACACACAAGATACCACGGAGAGTCTATGTTGTCTCGAACTGTTTTCCAAAAAAGGTCTGGATAGCAAACAGCTGGAAATACATCGTGAGCCTTCATTCTGTCATCCCCATTATTTGTACGGAGTTGTAAGAATTCAGGAATGTCTTTGTGCCACACATCTAAGTATACTGCAACCGATCCTTGACGAACTCCTAGTTGGTCAACAGCAACGGCTGTGTCATTCGCAATTTTTATCCAGCGAATAATGCCACCGGCAGCACCTTGAAACCCACGGATAGGAGAGCCGCTAGCTCTAACCTTTCCAAAGTACATGCCCATTCCACCGCCAAGCTTTGAAACCTTTGCAAAGTTATCAATTGAGCGGTAAATTCCATCCAAAGAGTCTGGGACGGTATCAATAAAACAGGATGATAATTGGTGATATGGCTTTCTAGCATTAGAAAGTGTTGGTGTTGCAACAGTTACTTGCAAGAGGCTTAGCATATCGTAAAAGCGCTCTACCCATTCTAAGCGATTTTCTTTTTCTTTTATGGCAAGGTGCATTGCGATACCCATAAACATTTCTTGGGGAGTTTCAATGGCAACATGACTATGTGTTCTAATTACATAACGGCGTAAAAGTAAATCGAGGGAGCTATATGTTAAAAGATTGTTTCTGTTGTGCCCGTTTCCTTCGTAGCGTAAAAGGACTTTTTCAAGTTCATCTATTTCTTTTTTAGAATAACTTTCAAGTATGTAGGTTCCGTATAGATTTTCATCGGTTAAATAGTGTATTTTTTCATAAAAAGAAGCAATGGCATGGGCTTGAAGTTCTATTCCAAGTTTTACTTTAAACTGAATCATTAAGAGGCGGGAAGCAATAAATTCCCATTTTGGTGCTTCTTGTGTTGTAAGTTCAACGGCTGCTTTTATAAGCATGGCTAAACTCTCGCTTTCTTTCATGTCCTCTTTTCTAAAAGAAAGGTATTTATGGTAAAGGACGTCGAGAGAGTATTCATCATCTGTAAAGTCTTTTTGTACTTGGCGTAAGACAACCTTTATGGAGGGGTTTGAAAAATCTTGCGTGATGTTTTTCAGAGAAGCACGTTTTTTTGTTCTATCTTCACGATAAATAATAAACTTTTTTACTTCAACGTGAAAGTCATGTTTTATAAGAGTTTTTTCAACTAAGTCTTGAATGGTTTCAATATGGATTTGATTTCCAGCTTGTGAAAGAAAAACAAGCTCTTTTTCAATTTCTTGTGTCATTGATTCAATTTTTGAATCATCTGTTCCCGCGCTCTTAAAAGCTGCGCGCATAGCATTAGCTATCTTTTCGGCCAAGTACCCTTCGGTTTGACCTGTGCGTTTCACTATCTGCATCTTCCCCACCCACTACATATTGTGTATATTTATGTTTCTTTTATATTATAAACACTAGGTTAAAAAAAGGCAAGAAGAAAAATGAGTGAAACAAATAGAAAAGTGATAAAATTACAAACGATGATATTTTTATCGAATCTTTAATATTATCCCAATAATTGCAATAGTTACCAAAGCTTGGATAATAACAAATTTTACCAAAACTTGTGTTGGTGACCAGCCTCTGGTTTTTTTCATATGATCATGGAGAGGAAAGCGAACATTTTTAAAGATGTGTACCTTAAAGGCTCTTAAAAGGGCAAGTTTTAATAAACCCATTCCTCCATTCAAGAAAATGACAGAAGACGTTGCAAAAATTAAAAATGGGTTTCCACTTACCATGACACAAACACCAATAAAAAATCCCAAGGCTCGACTTCCAGCATCTCCCATGAGAACTTTGCTAGGAAACGCATTGTGCCAAAGGTAACCCATTAAAACACCAATAAGTGCAAAAATTATTATTGCCCAAGATGCTCCGCTTGCAAGATGGGGAACAAGAAGATATTCTGCAATATCTGTATGGCCAAGAACAAAATAAAGCAAGATACCCATCGTTAAAAGAGCTAACAAAACAAGCGTGCTTGAAAGACCGTCTACACCATCGGTGCAGTTTGTGGTATTAATAGAGGCCCAAAGTAAAACAGTCGAAAAACTAATATAAAACCAAGGTGAAACCGCAAATGAGCCTGTTACAAAGGGGAACCACATTTCTACAATATTCTTTTGTAAAAAAGGTTCACTTAAATAATATAGAACAAAAGAGGCAATAATTGAAATAACTAAATCTAAAAGGCCTTTTTTTAATTCACTCCATTCCACAATACTTCTATCATCTAAAAAACCTGTAAGCATTGTAAGCCATGTGAGAATCAAAATGATTGTTTGCTTTAAACTCACAGGGGCGCAAAGAATGGCAACAATTACAAACATTGTAATAAAAACAACACCGCTTCCCGTTGGCTTTCCCTTAGCTGCTTCTGCACTTTCTGTAAAAGCCCTTCCTCTGTCTGTTGGTAAAAATTTGTAAAACTTAGGTAGAAACACACCAGTAATAAAAAAGCCCATAATAAGAGCAATTCCTATAAGAACAGCATAGGATTGTAACAACCTTCCTGGGCCAAAAAAATCTAAAATATAAGCCGCTGCATAATATAACATGAGCACCCCTTTCTTTTTACTTTAAATAGTATACCATAAAACTCAACTAATATAAAGTCCTTTTTAGCTTGTGTTTTTTCTATATATGCATTATACTTCACGAATGAAAAAACACATTTTTGTAGTACTTTGTTTTCTTTTTAGCGTATCGGTTTTTTCTGAGATTAATGCATCGGTAGCAATGCTCAGAGACACAATGTATAATGATGCTTTAAATCATGAAAAGGTTTTGTTGCAGTATGAAAAGACCGTTGCAGAACTAGAGAAAACTTTGACAGGATATGATTTATATGTTGAATTATCACGCTGTGAATACTATGTTGGGCGCAGCTACTTTTATGGTGAAAAAAACGACTTGGCAGGAGAACGCTACGACAAAGGTCTTGCATATGCTCAAAAAGCTCTAGATATAAAAAAGGGGGAAGAAGCCCTTTTAATGTATGCAGAGAATCTTTCTCAAAATTGTGCCGTAAAACCAACATCGTATGCAATAGCACATGGTCTTAGCATAGGTGGGTATGCAAAAGATGTTTTAAAAATAAATGAAAATAATGCTGCGGCAAGCTATCTTCTTTCTGCCCAGCACATTTACGCACCCGCACCTTTTCACAACCATAGGAAAGGTATTCGAGAAATGAAAGAAATACTTGAAATGCCCGAAGTTGTTATTGAAAAAGATGATGAGTTTAACCTCACAAGTGCAATTGCATACGGTTATATTGAAAGAGAAGAGTATGAAGAAGCTCTTCCTTGGATAGAAAAAGCTTTAGCAGTGTATCCTGGAAATTTTTTTGCATTGGATTTAAAGCAAGAAATACTTGAAAAAAGGTAGAAAATAATGCCAACAGTATATTTTGTTTTTTTAATTATTATTGCCTGTGCGGGCTTATACTTTTTCTCACTTGCTCTCATAAATATGCTTTGGATGAAAAGAGAGACTAAAACAGCTGACTTAACAGAAGGGCCTTTTGTTTCAGTTCTTGTGCCAGCCAGAGATGAAGAAATTCATATTGGGCCTTGTGTTGAATCCCTTATGAATCAAACATACAAAAACTATGAAGTTTTAGTCATTGATGATAATTCTACAGATAAAACTGGTGAAATTCTTACGAGCATAAAAAAAAGATTTCCTGACAAATTGCATATTTATAATGGAAAGCCTTTAGAGGAAGGCTGGAGAGGAAAACCCTTTGCTTTAAAGCAACTTTGTGAGCATGCAAAAGGAGAGTATTTTTTGTTTACCGATGCAGATACTGTTCATTCTTCACGCTCAATTTCTATAGCTGTAACAAATATGCAGTATCATAAGGTTGATTTTTTGTCGGGGTATATTAGACAGCGTTTAGTTACATTTGGAGAAAAAATAACGGTTCCTCTTATGTATATTTTAAGTTTTTTTGTTTTACCTTTATGGGTTTGTAAATGGGGCAAGTCACCCATTTTGGCCGCAGCGGTTGGGCAATATATTTGTGTAAAAGCAGAGACTTTTTTGGCTGCAGGCGGTTTTGATCAGGTAAAAAATGTAACAACAGAAGATGTGTATTTAGCTCGATCTATGAAAAGGTTTGGGGCAAAAACAGTTTTTGTAGATTTAAAAGATGCGGCCATTTGTAGGATGTACTATTCATATAAAGATTGTGTCTCTGGGATTGGTAAAAATATTTTTGATTTTTTAGGTAAAAATAATATTATATTAGTGTTAGCTGTTTTTGGAGTACTTTCTTTTTTAACACTACCACCCTTTTATACAATCTATTTAATGGTTAAGGCCGTACTTTTTCAACAAATTGATATCCCTGTTTTTTTGGCATATGGAGCAAACACACTTTTTATGTTTTTTGGTTGGCTCATTGTTTTTTTTAGTCAGGGGTTACGAAAAAGATATACATTTTTATACTCAATAATTTTTGTTAATTTATTATATGTTGCCATTAATTCATGGTGGCGCTCTGTAACAAAAAAAGGTCATGAATGGAAGGGGCGAATTGTCCACTAGAAAAAGAAGAGGTTTGAGTAATGCCATATAGAAAAGGAAGGCCTTTAATTGATGTGAGTATTTTTTTTCGTACTGCAAGCGCATTAACTTTTTATGCTGTATTAATTCTTGCATATGCAGTTTTTTTTGTGCTTTACAGATCATCAATTATTGGACGCACAAAACTACAAAAAATAAAAAAAGCTGTATTAGTTTCAAATCATACGACATTTTTAGACCCTGTTCTAATGAGTGCTGTGGTTTTTCCGCGATTAACATATCACACGTTGTTGGAGGAAACAGTGCTTTTTCCTGTTTTAGGTACATATACGCGACTATTAGGGGGAGCCCCTGTGCCTTTTGGAATGAAGGCATTGCATGATCTGCCAGAACAATGTAAAAAAGGTTTAAAATATAGAAGAACTATTCATTTTTACCCAGAAGGAGAATGTTTTTTACACAGTCAAAATGTTAGTGCATTTCATCCTGGAGCTTTTTTGGTTGCAGCTGAATTAGATCTTCCTATTGTTCCGCTAGCAACCGTTTTTACTGAAAGGGCAAAGGGAAAAAAGCCCAAGATAAGCTTGTACGTATTAGATCCAATATATCCTTCAGATTTTGATTGCATCAACAAAGAAACAGGAAAAGCAAACTTAAAAGCTGTTCGTCGCTTTGGTGAACATGTTCGATCTGTTATTCAAGCTGAAATAGATAAACGCGGTGGAACAAACAAATTTTATAAAGGTCAATTAGAAAGGATAGCAGGCATAAATGGATAATACAATGATGTTAAGAAATTTGATACTGTCAGGTTCCCAAGACCCTTTTTTTAATCTTGCCTTTGAAAACTATATTTTTTCCCACATTCAAAAAGAAGATATTAAGCCGACTCTATATCTTTGGAGAAATAGCGATGTTGTTGTTATAGGACGATTTCAAAATCCTTGGAAAGAATGCTCTATTGAAAAAATGAATGCGGAGAACGTAGCTCTTATGAGACGTGATACGGGAGGCGGAGCTGTTTTTCATGATGCGCAAAACCTTTGTTTTACTTTTGTTGGCTCTGTAGCTGAAGATAATTATAGGGCTAAGAATTCTAATCTTGTCTGTACGGCTTTGGCTACATTAGGAATAATAGCAGAACCATCAGGCAGAAATGATATTTTAGTAAATGGTTCAAAAATTTCTGGAGCAGCATTTAGAGAAAAAGACGGGAAGTATATTCATCATGGAACTCTTTTGATAGGAACTGATTTAACACGTCTTGCAAATTATCTCAATCCAGATGAAAAAAAACTTGCTTCAAAGGGCATTACTTCTGTTCGCTCACGTGTGACGAATTTAAAAACAATAGATCCTTCTATTTCAATTGAGAAAGTTATAGACGTTCTTTTTCAAACATTTAGTATTAATAAAGGCTTGAAAAATAAAGAGCTTCAAATAGTCGAAAAAGAACTTCTCGATAAAGAGCCTTTATTAAAACAAGAATACGAGCGTTTGAATAGCTGGGATTGGCGCTTTGGAAAATCTCCTTCTTTTACTCATTCTCTAGAGGGTCGCTTTGACTGGGGTGGAATAGAAATTAATTTTGTTGTAAAAAATGCAATCATTGAAGAAATTTCAGTTTTTTCTGATGCCTTAGATGTTAATTTCATTCAAAGGATAAAGGATTGTCTCGAAATCGTAAAGGGCCAGCCGTATGAAATAGAAGAAATAAAAAAAGAGCTACAAAAAAACTTTTTAAAAGATATAGCAAACTTATGCTGAAAAGGCTTGCCAAGAAATATTTTTAGGCGTATTATTACCTATGGCAAAGAAAAAAACAGGTTCAGTAATATTTAAATGTTCTTCTTGTTCCCATTCTCAACCAAGATGGCTTGGGCGGTGTCCTGAATGCGGAGAATGGAATAGCTTTGTAGAACATGTTGTAGATACCAATGCTTTAGCCCCTTCTTTTGGAGGATCGGGAGGTGTTGTTGTAAAACAAAAACCTGTTCCTCTTTCGAATATTAATCCCTTAGAAGGGAGTCGGTATTTGACAGGTATAGGAGAGTTTGACCGTGTTCTAGGTGGTGGGGCAATGAAACCATCATGTGTTCTGATAGGCGGAGAACCAGGCATAGGGAAATCTACCTTAATGATTCAAGCGGCAGAAGCTATGAGTGGGAAAGCTGGCAGAGTGCTTTATGTTTCTGGAGAAGAGTCTGCCGCTCAAATACGAGTTAGGGCAGATCGGCTTAAAGTACGAACAGAAAATATTGAAATCCTTTGTACAACAAGGTTAGAAGATATAGAGGATGCGCTAAATGCCCTAAATCCTGTTTGTGTCTTTGTTGACTCTATTCAAACGGTCTACTCTGCTGAAGCAGGAAACATCCCTGGGACAATAAATCAATTAAAGTTTTGCTCTTCAGATTTATCATTATGGGCAAAAGAACATGATGCTGTATTATTTATGAGTGCTCATGTTACAAAAGATGGGAATATTGCAGGGCCTAAAGCTCTTGAACATCTTGTGGACACTGTTATTAGTTTTGAACAAAACAATGATAGGGTACGATTTTTAAGAGCTCAAAAAAATCGCTTTGGTTCAGTTGATGAAATAGGAATTTTCACAATGACAGAAACAGGACTCATTCCTGTAGATGATCCATCAAGTCTTTTTATTATTCGCAGAGAAGGAGGCTTACCTGCTGGAGTTGCCGTAGTGCCTGTCTTTGAGGGTAGCCGTGTGTTTTTGGTAGAAATACAAGCCCTGACTGTTCCTGCAAAATCGAGCGTTACAAGGGTATATTCTGATAAGATAGATTCTGCGCGTGTTAGCCGTGTGGCTGCCGTATTAGAAAAGAGAACAGGGCTTCAGTTTAGTGACCAAGATATTTATATAAATGTTGCAGGTGGGGTGCGTTTAACAGAAAGCGCTATAGATGCAGGCCTTTGTGCAGCACTATATTCTGCTAGAACTGATCTTGCCCTTCCTGAAAAAACGGCAATTACTGGCGAATTAAGTTTGGCAGGTGAAATTAGGCCTGTTAATAGATTGAAACAGCGTATTAGGGCCTCTTTTTCAATGGGGTTTTCAAACATATTGTCACCAGAAAAAGAAGATGGAGCGATAGAAGTAAAAGAAATTAAAGAATTAGTAAGAACTATCTTCAAAAAAAGCTAGCAATAAAGCCACAAAGATACGATAATTATGTTCTTATTTCTTGCATATTTTAAATTGAAAGTGTATAATATATAGTAGGATGGGTAGGGAAGCGAGGTAAAAGTGAAGAAACAAGGTAAATTGTTTCAATATGTTGGGGAAACGCCCATTGTCCCTCTTTCTTTTAAAATTCTTGGTGTTTTTTCTTGTTTGCTGTTGCTATCAAACTTTACTACAAACATCATAAATATATTGCTTAATCAGCATGAGATAATAGCACTCACAAATGACATTATGGTTGGTCAATTGAAAGATTTGTACACAGCCTCGTCTAATCAATACGAAATTTATAGTTTTTCTCAAGATAAAGGAAGCACAGAAGAAGCTCTTGAGCAAGTAGCGCGACGTGGTTTTACAAAAGAAAACACAATGGCTACGGCTGTAGATATTGCGGGGCAAATCTTTTTTTCGGCTTCAGCTTCAGGCGAAGAATATGACACTTTTCCCGACATGGATGCGATAAAAATATTAAGAGAAGCTAAAAATGTGAATGTAATTGAAGGCTCTGTTACATTTGTAACTGAAAAAGGCGAGTATTTTGGTGTGTACAAATATCATGAAGATTGGGACTATTTTATTATCTGGGCAGAGTTACGCTCGGAAGTAGAGCAAGCTTCTATGAAAGTTTTTGGGCTTATTGCCATAGTCATACTGGGGTTAATAATAATATTCTTATGGGTTGGTCTTGTTATTTTTTCAAGAATGCTTGCTCCAATAAAGAAGATGATACGCAGTTTATACAAAATGCAGGAGAGTCAAAATCTTAGCTTGCTTGATTTGGAGGGGGCTTCAAACGATGATATTTCCTATTTAGGAACATCTTTTAACGCTTTGTCTTCAACTATAAATAATATACTTATGATTTTTCAAAAATTTGTCTCACGTGACTTAGTAGAAAAAGCATACGAAGATGGCATTATTCATCTTGATGGTAATCAAAAAGAATTAACCATTATGTTTTCTGATATTCGTAGGTTTACGTTTATGACAGAGGTGATGGGTAATGATATTATTAATCTCTTAAATATTCACTATGATAGAGCTATTCGTACAATTTATGAACACGGGGGAATAATAGGTTCTATTATAGGGGATGCTTTACTTGCGGTTTATGGAATTTCAGCTGGAGAAAAAAGCAAATCTCTAGAGTCTTTGCAAGCAGCATGGAAACTTATTGAAGAAACAAATGACTTGAGAGAAAAACTTGTTGAACGAAAGGCAGTAATTTTAAAAACACGCAAACTTACCGAAGCGGAAGAAAATGTATTTAGCGCAGTATTGCTTGATATTGGTGTAGGGCTTGATGGAGGAAATGTTTTTTATGGTAATATAGGGTCTCTTGACCATATGACAAATACCGTAATAGGAGATAATGTTAACTCAGCTTCGAGGCTTGAGGGCTTAACAAGAATATACAATTTGCCAATTATTGTTTCACAATATGTTAAAGAGGAAGTGGAGGAAGAAACTTCTTTGTATCGTTTTGTTGAAATAGACACAGTTCAAGTTAAGGGAAAAACACAAGGTAAAAAAATCTTTACACCAATTGATTTAAATACGGCAGATAAAACACTTCTTGAAGAATATGATGTCTTTGAAAAGGCTCTTCACTTATACTACGGTGGAGAATGGGGAAAGGCAAAAAAATTGTTTGAAAGCGTCAATATTGGTGCTTCTCAAGTCTTTATTGAAAGAATTGCAAAGCAAAAGACTGCGCCAAAAGGATGGAAGGGAATATGGACAATGGAAACAAAATAAAAATCAATAAACCTGAGGTAAAGCTTTTTTTACACGGAGATTTATTGCCCGCAAATGCAGTAGCGCCTGTAAAGTATAACCTTGTGGAAGAGTACGCAAAAACAAAATCAAAAAAGGTTTCTTTTATTTTTGTTGTGCTCGCACTATGTGTTGTAATAGTTTCTGCATTAACTGTTGGTTTAGTGAGATTTTTGCAGGAGAGAAACAATAGCTTAGAGGTTGACATAAATGTTTTTGATGATTTAAATCTCAAAAACCTGTTAGACGTTGTTTCGAGGACGCAAGCTTCGTTAGATCAGGCCTCGCAAGAAAAAAATCAGCTAGAGCTAGAACTATCAACAAAATTATCTCAGGCAGAATTAAAACGGGATTCAGAATTGCAACTTTTAAATTCTCTTAATAGTAGTGATGTAACAAAAAGAGAAGAAAGGACTGCTATTTATCAAGAGTATGAAAGCTCTGTTGCAGCTTTAAACTCAGAATATCAACCAAAAATAGCATTGCTTGAAGCACAAATGGAAGATTATACAGCACAGCTTGCGTCTTTTGATAGCACAAATGTAGAGATGGCGCAAGAACAAGAAGCTGCGATAAATAGCCAACGGCAAGCGTTTGAGTTAGAAAAACAAGAACTTGTCGCAAATTACGATAAACTTGTGGCCGATTTGGTAGCCGAACTTGAAGCATTGCAAGCAATGCAACTTGAAACTCAGGCACAGGCTCTTACAGTTTTGTCAGAGCAACATCAAGAAGAAATAAACATATTTGATCCAGTCTTTTCTGATGAAAGAGCTAATGCAATCGTTAATAGCTTTCAAAATTCTGAGAATATTGTAAGCGATTCAATTGACGCTTCCCTATCGCAAGAAAGCTCTGTTGTCCTATCTAATGATGTTTTACAAGGAAGCGTAGAAGAGATGTTGTTGAGTATAGAAAATGCTTATTCTGATTTTAATCATGTTGCAAATATAACTTCTTCTGTACCATGGTCTAATTCGCTTAAGGAGTATATTCAAACCCTATCTAGAATGGCAAATCAAATAGGTGATGATATTCTTTCTTCGAGTGTTGAAATTTTTCTTGAACAAGAAGAAGTTTTAAAAGAAACACAGTTAGAATTAGTTGCAAAAGAGCAAGAAGTTGCGCAAATGTTATTAGAGAGTGAGGGGCAAATGTTGCAACTTGCAAGTTTGCAATCAAGTTTTGATGCATTACAAGTAGAGTTTGCAGTAGTGCAAGAAAAAATTCTTTCTTACGAAGAAAATGTTCTCGCCTATGAAGAGCGCATACTTTCTTACGAAGAAATAATGCACAATTATGAAGCAAGAGTGCTCGATTATGAAGAAATTGTTTCAGCCTTTGATGAACGTGCAAAACAAAATGGTGATGCAGGTTATATTTTAAATGTTTCAGATCAAGAAAACATACGAGTGTATATTTCTTCATTGTTTGAAGATTCTGTCCAAGAAGGGGCAAGAGCATTTGTGTTGCGTTCTGGAACGTTGCTTGGAATGGTAAGCCTTTCTCGTAAAGGAAATATTTTTTATGCAACTCCAGACGAAGGAGTTGGCGAGTTGTTGAGAGTTAATGATGTACTTTTACTTGAATTAGTAGAGTAACTTCCATAGGAGAAAAAAATGAAATACGCAAAAGGAACGATGCTCATGCTTTTATTGTGTCTCGTGCAGGTAGCAGCATTTACTAATACTTGGACGATTTCGGAAGAAAATGGGCAAAAAATTCTTAAGGATGAAACGGGAAAAACATGCGAAGTTTTTAGCGATGTGGTAATTTCTGAAGATACGCTAGACCGAATAGAAACAGCTTTAAATACACTGTGGTCAATTCCTGGATTGAAAGGTACTCGAGGAAGGGTCAATGTAGAACCTGGAAATTATTTCCATTTTATTATTTATCCAGAGACCCTTGTGTACAATGATATGGATTTTAAACCATATCTTCCATCAGGGCTTTCATTTCGATACGACTCAGCCTTGTTTTACGATGTGACTCTTAAAGTGGGTGCTTATTTGCCTCGTGTTTCCGGGGCTTATGTTTCACCAGATGATTTTTTAGATCAATTGTATTCAGTATATATTATGCCAGAGCTCTACTTGCATGGAGATGTTTTATTGCGCCGTATTGAAAGGTTAGAAGATGCCTTGATGGCAATATCAAAAAAGACCTTGTTTACAAAGCATTCAGTTGTAAGTGATGAAATTGTTCTCGAAATTATTTTGTTGCATAATCAAAACCCTAATATAACCGTTGATGAAGTCCATGATATTTTTAAAGAAAAAGGGATAGATGCTTCAAAAAAAGATATAGAAGCGGTGTTTATGGTATATTTAGGCAAATTTGAATAAGGATTATTTTTGAATACAAACAAGGGTCCGATTTTCTGTGAAGAGAGTCGGACTTTTTTATTGTTTTTCTTGACAACTCATATAAAAGGGTTTATCCTATAGTATAAGAGATTTTACTTTTAATTCAATGAGCATCTCCACAAAGGTGGTTAGGAGGAACTATGAAAGTAAGACTGAGGCATACTATTGCAATTCATACCTTGGGGAAAATTCTTATTTCCATGATGGGGAAAAAATTTAATGCAACAGCAGAAGAAACGCCTATAAAACCGCCTTTTGTTGCACTTGCAAATCACTGTTCAGATTATGATGTTTTTTTTCTTGGGAAAACATTAAAGTTTCCTTATTATTTTGTTATGAGTGATCATGTAGCAAGTCTTCCCATAGCGGGGCAGCTTGTTAAATTCTTAGTTGCACCAGTTCCTATTACTAAAAGCAGTAAAGTAGATATTCCTGCTATTCGTGGTATTAACGATTATATTAAACAAGGTGCTAGTGTTTGCATTTTTCCTGAAGGAAACAAAAGCTGCGCAGGCGAAATGTCATATATTCAACCTTCAATAGTGAAGTTAGCAAAACACCTCGGCGTTCCTATTGTTATATATAATATAATTGGTGCATATCTTTCAAATCCTCGATGGGCACTTAATAAAAAGCGGACAGGAAAAGTTCATGTGAAGGTTGCAAAAGTACTTTCGGTTGAAGAAGTTAATGCTATGGCTTTTGATGATTTATACACATTGATTGTAAATACTCTTAATATAAGTGCTTATGAAATTCAAGATGCAAACCCTGTTTCTTACAAGGGAGAAAGGCTTGCAGAGGGTTTTGAACATATGTTTTATTTATGCCCTAAATGTAAGTCTGTTTCCTCGTTAGAATCAATTGAATCTACTATTATTTGTTCAACATGTCAAGAAACATGGGAATATACAGAAGAAGGGTATCTTACAGGAACTTTTTTTAATCGTTTAAATGACTGGGATGACTGGCAAAAAAAGACATCGAAGGAAACAGATTTCGATACATTAGATGATGAAACTATTATCCTTGAAGATAAGCCATGGAGTATAGCGAAAAAAATAACGCCGTATAAGAGCGAAAAGCTTGGAGTCTTCACGTCAAAGTTATACAAAGACCGCTTAGTACTTGAACAAGAAGAAAAGAGGGATAGTATTATAATAATGCTAAACAAGATTCGTGGCATGGCTTTAGAAGGAAAAAATGGAATTCAAATAACAACAAATCACGGTGACACGTATAGGTTTGGGAATAAGACGGGCTTAAGTGGCATAAAGTATTTACACCATATTTGGGCATTAACTAAGCAAGATATGTTGTATTAATTATCAAATAAGTAAATGAATAGTTTGACACTTCCCTTCCCTCTGTATATAATATATGTATAACCTATTTTCGGAGGATAAAAATGAGTCTTTACAAAAATCTCGATGAATTATCAGCGTACAAAAATCTTATGGCACAAGAGGGTGCTGTGTGTATAAAAAAAGAGCTTACAGCAGAAAGGGTAAAAAAATACCAAACACCTATGGCAGAAGGCCTAACCTTTAACTATGCTGCAAAAGCTGTAAACGACGATATATTGAAAAATTTACAAGAACTCGCAAATGAAGCAAGTGTGTGTGAAAAATATGAAAAAATCTTAAATGGCGAAGAAATGAACACTGGTGAAAGCAGAAAAGTTTTACATCATTTAACTCGTGGACAGCTTGCTAATGACGTTATGTTTGAGGGCGAAAATTTACGTTCTTTTTACAAAGGCGAGCAAGATAAATTTTCTGCTTTTGCTGATAATATTCATGCAGAAAAAAAGTTTACAACAGTAGTACAAATTGGTATTGGCGGTTCAGACCTTGGTCCTAGAGCAATGTACCTTGCTCTTGAACAATGGGCAAAGAAAAACAATCTTCTTAAAATGAATGCAAAATTTATTTCTAATGTTGATCCAGACGATGGAGCTGGTGTTTTAAACGAAGTAGATTTAGCAAAAACAATTTTTATCCTAGTTTCAAAAAGTGGAACAACTCAAGAAACCTTGGCAAACGAACTTTTTGTTAAAGACATTCTCAAAAAAGCGGGCTTAGATGCATCAAAACAAATGGTTGCAGTAACATCAAAACAAAGTCCTCTTGCAAATAACCCAGACTACCTAGATTCATTCTATATTGATGACTTTATTGGTGGGCGATATTCTTCAACTTCTGCAGTTGGTGGTGTTGTTCTTTCATTGGCTTTTGGAGGAGACGTTTTTGCTCAATTCTTAGATGGTGCAACTGCAGCAGATAAAACAGCTCAAAACAAAGAAATTGAAAAAAATCCTGCTCTTTTAGATGCCCTTATTGGTTTACACGAACGAAACATGTTAAACTTAGGCTCAACAGCAATCTTGCCATACAGCCAAGCATTAAGCCGTTTCCCTGCCCACTTGCAACAAGCAGACATGGAATCAAATGGTAAGCAAGTTAATAGAGATGGAAAACCTGTAAATTATGCAACAGGACCTGCAATTTTTGGTGAGCCTGGAACAAATGGGCAGCACTCATTTTACCAGCTTTTACACCAAGGAACAGATATTATACCTCTTCAATTTATTGGTTTCTTTGACAGTCAAAGAGGCAAAGATGTTATTGTAGACGGCTCAACAAGTCAAAAGAAACTTTGTGCTAATCTTGTGGCTCAAATTGTGGCTTTTGCTTGCGGTAAAGAAGACGAAAACAAAAATAAAAACTTCCCAGGCGGGCGCCCTTCAAGTTTAATTTATGGAAAAGAATTAAATCCAAAAACGCTCGGTGCGCTTTTAGCTCACTATGAAAACAAAATTATGTTCCAAGGCTTTTTATGGAACCTTAATTCGTTTGACCAAGAAGGTGTTCAACTTGGAAAACTTCTTGCAAACAAAGTTCTCAAAGGCGATACCGATGGGGCTTTAACAGCATACGCTGAAATCTTTGGAATAGGAAAGTAAAAAAGGTTGTTTGAATAGACAGATTTCTTGCTTTCCAAGACTTTCTGTTTATGCTTAAAAAAAGCAGGACGCTATAAAAAAGAGGCACTTGAGCCTCTTTTTTTGCTGTAGAAACAAATGCAAAAAACTCCTTTATGTGTGCTTGACACAAATGAAATAAGGTATCATACTGTAGTTTAGTTTAAGGAATGATTATAAATAGCATTGTTTTTAATGCAAATAAGACTAGGGTAGTGTAAAAAATGAAGATAATTATTGTCGGAGCAGGGTTTACCGGCACAAGGTTGGCTCGTCGTTTAATTAGTGAAAGAAATGATGTAGTCCTCATTGATAGCAATGAAGAAATTGTGCGACATACTTCAAATCGTCTTGATTGTATGGTTATGCAAGCATCTGGAAATAGTTTGGCAACATTGGAAGCGGCAGGTATTGCAAAAGCTGATGCGATTGTTGCTGTTACCGAGTCAGATGAAATAAACATGATTACATGTTCTCTTGTTGAATCCGTATATCCTGAAATAATAAAGATAGCTCGTGTTAGAAACCATGAATATTATTATACTTCTGAGCAAACGAAGCAAAAGACCTATGGAATAGACTATATGGTCCATCCTGATTTAGAGGCTGCAACAGAAATTGTAACTGCAGTAGAACATGGAGCAATTACTGATGTTGTTGATTTTGAAGACTCTGATTATGAGTTAACATCAATCTACATAGAAGAAGGAAGTTCCTTTGCGGGCTCAACGGTTCTAGATGTAAGAAAGTCAACCACGACACCCTTTTTGTTTGCTTTTGTAGAAAAAGATGGGAAGAGTTTTTTTCCTTCTGGAGCTGCGGTATTGCATCCAGGAGACAGAATAGGAGTTCTTGTTCATAAAGATGAGCTTTCAAACATTTTAGACTTGTGTGGAACAGAAATAAATGTAATAAAAAAAATTGCGTTAGTTGGCGCTGGAAAAATAGGCTCTATTGTTGCCGAACAGCTATTGAAAAGTAGGTTAAACGACAGAAATGATATTTTTGGCTTAAGAAAAAAGCTAAATCACGACTTCTTTATTATTGACTTAGATAAAGAAAGAGCAAAAGATGCCGCTGCAAGGTTTCCAATGGCAAATGTTTTTCAAGCCGATATTACCGATGAGAGTTTTATAGAAGAGGAGAATCTTAGTTCTTTTGACCTTGTTATTACAGCAACGAGAAATCATGAACTTAATATGATTGCTTCTGCTTACATGAAAACTCTTGGAGTAAGTAAAACTGTTTGTCTTGTACAGAGCGGCAACTATGCTGCAATTGCACGTGATATTGGAATTGATGTTGCTATTCCAATTAAGGACGCAGTAATAGACAGCATATTAACACATCTTCGAGGAAAAAGTGTAACAGGGATTCACACTGTTACAGAAGGAAAGCTTGAAATAATTGAGATCGTTCTCCCTGATGAGTGTCCAATTATTGGTACAAAACTAAGCGATTTCTCAGACTTGTCTGCGTTTATTGTTTTGTTAGTAAAAGAAAAAGAAAGCGATAAGTTTATGATTCCTACAGGGGATGCAGTTTTTAAAGCAGGAGATGCTTTAGTCTTCTTAGTGCAACCAGAAAATATTTTTGATGTACTTGGTGTTTTCGGGGTGGAAAATTGATAACAATTTCATTAATGCGGCTTATTTCCATGCTTCTTATGATTATTGCTTTTACTATGTTGCTCCCTTTGGGTGTAGCAGTGAAGGCAGATGAAGTTGATGTAATTGCAGCATTTGCCCTTCCTATTGTACTTTGCTGGGTTATAGGGGCCCTTATTCTTATTGTAACACGAAAAAAAAGCTTTAAGCTTTCTTTAAGAAGTGGATTTGTTGCAGTTGCATTATCTTGGACGTTTGCAAGCCTTTTAGGTGCTATTCCTTTTATGCTTTCAGGATATATTCCCTCTTTTGCTGATGCGTTTTTTGAAAGTGCTTCAGGTTACACAACAACAGGGGCCTCAATATTAACAGAAATAGAAAGTTTGCCAACGAGTATAAATCTTTGGCGGATGCAGATGCATTGGCTCGGAGGAATGGGTATTGTCGCATTAACTGTTGCTCTGCTACCGTTGTTGGGGGTTGGAGGTTTTCAGCTTATTAAGGCAGAAACCACAGGTCCAGAAAAAGGTAAAATAACACCAAAAATTACCATGACGGCAAAGATATTATGGTTTATTTACTTAGGATTTACTGTAATACAAACTGTTTTGTTAATGCTTGCAGGAATGGATTTTGTCAATGCAATAGGTCATACTTTTGCAACTTTGGGAACTGGTGGTTTTAGTTCTTTAAACACAAGTGTAGGTGGTTTTAATTCGGTAGCAATTGATTGGATAATAATAGTATTTATGCTTTTAGCTGGCGTAAACTTTAGTTTATACTATCATTTAATAATCGGGAACGGTAGAGAAATTTTGCGCAATACAGAGTTAAAAGCATACTTAGTGATTGTAGGTATTTCTGTTATAGGCATTGCAATTTTTATTTTTCCGACCTATGGTACGGTCCTCGATGCCATTCGCTATGCAGCTTTTCAAGCAGTTTCAATAACAACAACAACGGGCTTTGTCACGGCAGATTACTCTTTGTGGCATCCTTTTGCACAGATGATAATATTTTTTCTTATGTTTGTTGGTGGGTGTACAGGCTCTACGGGTGGTAGTATAAAAGTGCTTCGTTGGGTAATTGTTTCAAAACAGCTTGGTATAGAAATCAAGAGAATGTTGCACCCTCATGGGATTTTTAGAATCCAGCTAAATGACAGAGCTGGAAGAAAGGACATTGTATATAGCGTAGCAGGTTTTATTTGTCTCTATTTTACTTTAGTTGTAATAACAGCAATGGTTGCAGCATTAAATGGTGCAGATCTAGTTACCTCATATACTGCAGGGCTTGCACTTGTTGGAAATATTGGCCCTGGTTTCGGAGCAGTTGGCCCTGTAGGCAATTACGCTTTTTTCCATCCTGCAGCAAAACTATGGTTCTCTTTTGCTATGATAGCAGGACGGCTAGAGCTTTACACTATGATAATTTTCTTTACTCGAGCATATTGGAAAAAATAATGTAAAAAGGGTTACATCTTTTTGTACTCGGCAATTACCTCTGAAGGTTCAGCTCTATAGGTGTAATCCACATTTAACCATGCTTTTACAATAGTTGCATTAGCATCAACAATATAAGTGGCAGGAATAGGAAGTCTAAAGTCTGCATTACCCTGTGATTTTTCTACATTTATACCAATATTAGAATAAACTTGTTGTAAATCCTCTGGAAGCGTAAAAACTAGACTTAGCTGGGTTGCAAGCACATTGTTTTCATCTGATAACATTGTAAAAGGAGTTTCGTTAATATCTACTGTTTCTTTTGTTACGTCAGGCTTTTCTGGGCTTATAGCAATGAGGTTAACAGATTTTTCCCCTTCTAATACCTTTATATATTCGCGAAGTTGAAAGTTACAATATGGACACCATGTGCCTCTAAAAAAAATAATTATTGTTGGCATATTTTTTATGCAGTCATGCAATTTGATCGTTTTCCCTGTAAAACTCAGCATTGTTGTATTAGGTATCGAAAACCCTATATTAGCAGCTCGATCTGCATATCCACCAGTTTGAAGCTCCTTTGTTGCACTTGACATTATGTTTTGGGTGTTTTCATCAAATCGAGAGCTTGCAGCTTCTCTTCTCTCTGTAAGTAAATTGTTAAGCATGTTTTCTCCTTGTGTGTGAAAAGTAAATTTTTTCTCCTCTAAGTATAGCTCATTTTGTTCCATTGTCAATCAAAAAAGGTGGTTTAAGCAAATTGTTTTTAAAAACTATTGAAAAAAGATGTAATACAGATTATAGTATAAAAGAGCATGGTCATAAAATTTATTGCAATGGCTGTGAAAAAAATAGTAACAATAGGAATGGAATTATGAAAAAAATGATGGTAGCGATTTGTATTATTGTGTCTTTTTTTATTATATCTTGTACTGAAGATGGAAATCCAGAAGCAACATGGACTTTGGTGTCGATAGATGAAAAAGAACAGGATTATGAAAGAGAAGATGGAACATTAAAAGGAACCATAACGATATCACTAATGAAGCGTAGTGAAACAGAATATGGGATAACAGGGTTTTCTGGAGTAAACCATTTTAATGGAGTGGCTACAATTAGTGGAAGGAATCTTTCTGTTTCTCCTCTTGCCGTTACAATGATGATAGGTGCACCTGAGAACCAAATGCTAGAGGACAGATTTTTAAAAATACTTCAAGAGGGTGGAAGGCTATCGTTTGAAAAAGATGATGGTGAGATGTACCTTACAATAGAAAACAAAGGAAACAACACAGAATTAGAATTTGTTCAAACTCTTTTAGAAAACACGGCATGGAACATCTCAATGTATAATGTAGGCAATGCTGTTACAAACGTTCCTTCAAGTGTAGCAGGTGTTTCTTTAGCATTTTCTGCAGATGGAAAGGTTTATGGTTCAACTGGAGCCAATAATATTATGGGAACCTATGCTTTCACAAAAGAAGGAAGTCTTTCTTTTGGAACACTTGGGACAACACGTATGGCGGCTCCTAATCAAGAAACACGAGACTTTGAAGTAGCCTTGCTACAGTTGTTGGAAGAAGTGACAATGTTTGATATGAGTGGTGATACATTGACATTGAGAAGTGATACAGGTGAAACACTTCTTGTTTATAAGAAGTAACAAAAAACGGCTTGTCATTGACAAGCCGTTTTTTTTGATTATTTTTGACCGTAATAGGCATTTGCACCATGTTTTCTAGAGTAGTGCTTTTCAATTAATTCTGCAGGAGCTGGTTCGATTTTTGGGTTAATAAGCCTTGCGGTTGAAGCCATTTTCGCAACTTCTTCTAATACTATTGAATTATGTACCGCTTCGGCGGCATCTTTGCCCCAAGTAAAAGGGCCATGGTTTGCACACAAAATACCAGGCATGCTCTTTACTTCATTATTGTTTTTTTCTAAACATTCGATAATAACTTTTCCAGTATTCTTTTCATATGCCTCTTCGATTTCCTCTTTTGAAAGATTTCTCGCACAAGGTATTTCTCCATAAAAGTAGTCGGCGTGTGTTGTGCCATAACATGGTATCCCTTGTTTTGTCTGAGCCCAAGCCGTTGCAAAGGTAGAGTGAGTATGTACGATACCTCCAATTTCTGGAAATTTCTTATAAAGTTCTAGGTGCGTTGGTGTATCAGATGAAGGTTTGTATGTTCCCTCTACTACATTTCCGTTTAAATCAACGACAACCATATCGGAAGGAGACAATGTATCATAGTCTACGCCAGAAGGTTTAATAACAAAAAGCCCCTTTTCTCTGTCGATTCCACTTGCGTTCCCCCATGTTAATGTGATTAGGCCTTCTTCTTGTAATTGCATGTTTGCCTTGTAGACGGCTTCTTTTAACTCGTTTAACATTTTTTTCTCCTTATGAAATATTCTTTTCAATTATTGTTTTCATTGTAGTAATTGCGTATTTAATATCTTCTTTCCACTCTTCTTGCCCTACGTACCACATCTCTGTAACAAATCTAAAAACTCCCATCTCTAAAGCCTTTTTTATAATGCTGTTAAAATCAACATGACCTGTACAATAGGGTATTTCTCTGTATTTTCCAGGTACTGTTTCTTTTAAGTGAAGAGCAACAATGTGTCCTTTTCCTGTTTCCATGTCTTCTTCGACAGAGGGTCCGTAAAGGAGGGATGCATTTTTTAAGTTTCCTGTGTCTGGATACACATGTAAGTACGGCGAATTTACGATGTTAACGTATTTCATTGATTTTTCAACAGTGTCCATAAAAGGTGTTTCCATTGTTTCGAAGCCAAGAATAATGCCGTATGCACTTGCCATGTAAGCACATTTTTTTAAATTTTCTTCAAAATCTTTAAGTGTTTGCGCACTAGATTCTTCGTAGTAAACATCATATCCAGCAAGTTGAATAATTCTTATACCTAATTTACTAGCTAAGATTATAGCTTTTTCCATTATTTCTAAGCTTCGTTCTTGTGTTTTTATATCAGAAGATCCTAATGGATATTTTCGGTGCCCACTTAGGCAAATTGAGCCTATAGGAACATTCTTTTCTATTGAGCGTTTAATGCTTTCTATTTGAGAATCACTCATATCGAGACGGGCTAGTTTGTCATCTGTTTCATCAATACTGAGTTCTAAATAATTATATCCAAGTTCTTTTGCTATTTCAAGCTTTTCACTGATGCTGTACTCGTTGGGAATTGCTTTTTCGTACAACCCTATTTGAAATTTCTCCATTTTATATTCCTTCTTTTTCTGCATCTGGTAATTTTGTGTTTTGCAAAAATGGTGTGTTATTGTAGCATAAAAGTGTGTTTACGAAAAAGGCTGTTCTCAATTGGAACAGCCTTTTGTATTAAAAAACCACACCAATGCATACCGTTTTATGCAGTGATTCCTTAAAATTCATTGTTTGTACTAAAGAATTGACCTAAATGGTACGTTTGGTTCTTCAGTAAAAGCATCTTCAAAGCCTCTTCGATAATGATACATTCTCTTATCTTTATCATCCGGATATACAAACTTTCCACCAACATCCCATGTAAATGGAACAAACTTGTATTGAAGTGTATATTTTTTGAATTCATATAACATGTTTATTTCAGCAGGATCTGCTTTGAAGTTTGTCCATACATCATAATGGAAAGGAATAACAACTTTACAATTTAGTGCTTCTGCCATACGAAGAATATCAATTGATGTCATTTTATCTTGGTTTCCAGCTGGGTTTTCCCCATATGATCCAAGTGCTACATCAATTTTATGATCTTTTCCGTGTTTTGCATAATATGTAGAATAGTGGGAGTCACCGCTGTGGTAAATACTTCCTGCTGGTGTTTTAATTAGATAATTAACCGCTTTTTCATCCATGTCTGTAGGACAAATTCCTGCAAGTTCTTTTTCGTCTGTTACTAAACAGGTTCTATCAAAACTGTCTAGAATTACGATTTCAATGTCTCCTACTTTAACAACGTCACCTGGTTTTACAACTTTACATCGGTCGGCAGGAACTCCGTAAGATAACCATTTTTCTACACTTTTTTGTGGTCCAATAAAGGGAACATTTGAATCGCAGTTTTTCATTACTGCGGCTGCAAAGAAAGGGTCAATATGGTCGTTGTGATAGTGTGTTGATAGTACTGCATCAACTTTTGTAACAGCAAATGGATCGTAAACAATCGGTGCTGCCCTTAAGTTTGGTTGAGTCATAATACCGCCAGTCATATTACGCATTTGATGGTATTTTTCCATTTCTTTATTTTTCTTTGTTCTTTTTCCATTTCCGAACCAAAGATCAATTGCAATGTTTGTGTTACCTTCTGATTTTACCCAAAGACCAGTACATCCTATCCACCACATTGCGAAGGTTCCTTTTTTTACTTCTTCTGCGTCAATTTCTTCGTTTAGCCAGGTTCCCCATTCTGGGAAGGCTCCAAGAATCCAAGATTCACGTGTTATTGAATCAATTTTACTCATGTGTTTCTCCTTGTTGCGCTTGGCGCTTTATTTGTTTATGGAAACTGGTTTTTTGAAGCTTTGAGCGACGCACAAAATTTCAAAAATAAAGCATTGGCTCTTTTGTTTCCAATTACGTACCTAAAATTACGGAAAAATTTAGCTTAAAAGCTGTAACTTTCCTCCAATTGTATTGTTAAACTATATAAAAAGCAAGAAAATTTAATAAAAATTAAAAAAACATCCTTGCAAAATTTATTATTTCGTGCGATAATAAATTAAATTGGTAATACCAATTATATCATACTTTAAAAGGAAATGCAAATGGGAATGTTAAAAGAATGGTTAAAAAACAATATAAATATTGTCGATTCTGTAGAAAATTGGGAAGAAGCAGTTAAAATATGCTCTCAGCCGTTGGTGGAAAAAAATAATATTGAACAACGATATATTGATAAAATTATTTCAAATATAAAAGAACTTGGACCATACGTCTTGCTAACCGATGGGGTTATGATGCCTCATGCTCGTCCTGAAGACGGGGCCTTAAAAAAAGGAATGAGCTTTTTAAAAATTAGAAATGGTGTCGCTCTTCATGAAACAGACGAGCCAGTGTATCTTTCTTTTACCCTTGCGGCCGAAAATGCTGACGGGCATCAAGACGCTATTATGGAATTAGCGGACTTTCTTGATAACGAAGAAAACCTAAACAAGCTTATTAAAGAAGATTTAACAGAAGAAGAAATATTAAATCTTTTTTAGTATAAAGTGTGTAACTACTGAGAAAATTTTCTCGTAGAAAATAAAAAAGTGCATAGCAAAACGAAAAGGAGGCTTTATGCAAATTTTATCAAACATTTGGACATTCTTTGTTCAAAACATTTTAACCCAACCTGCTATTTTTATCGGGTTTTTGGTTTTAATTGGGTACGCCCTTCTTAGAAAACCTTGGTACGACTGTTTGGCAGGGTTTTTAAAAGCAGTAGTAGGTTTTTTTATTTTGAGCGTCGGTTCAGGTGGTCTTGTTGGAAACTTTAGACCTATTTTGGTTGGATTAAAAGATCGCTTCCAATTAGATGCTATGGTTATTGACCCTTACTTTGGACAAAATGCTGTTCAAGCTGCAATGGAAAGAATAGGTCAATCTTTCTCACAAGTTATGATTCTTCTTCTTATTGCTTTTATCTTAAATATTGTTCTTGTGGCCTTTAGAAAGGTAACGAAAATTCGTTCAATTTTTACAACTGGCCACGTACAAATGCAACAAGCAGCAACTGCTTTTTGGTTAATCTTGTTCTGTTTTCCACAACTTGGCGACACACCAATTCTTATTTTAATGAGTGTTGTATTGGGTGTTTACTGGGCAGTTGGATCTAACATGACTGTTGAAATTTCACAAGAATTAACAGATGGCGGTGGATTTTGTATTGCTCACCAACAAATGTTTGGATTAAAGATTTTTTCTATGATTGCTGAAAAAATAGGTGGTAAAAATAAGAAAAAACTAGAAGACATCCAATTCCCTGGGTTTTTATCGATTTTTAACGAAAACATGGTTGCAACATCAATTTTGATGCTAGTATTCTTTGGTACAATTCTTATCATTCTTGGCCAAGAATATCTAATAGCAGCAGGATTTATGGCAGAAGGTGCAAGCTTTTTCTTCTATGTACTTAAAACTTGTTTGAACTTTTCTGTTTATCTAGCAATTCTTCAATTGGGTGTACGAACATTCGTAACAGAGCTAACTCACTCTTTCCAAGGTATTTCAACAAAGATTCTTCCTGGTGCTGTACCTGGTATCGACTGTGCAGCTGCATATGGATTTGGTTCTCCAAACGCAGTAACAATTGGTTTCTTGTTTGGTGCTCTTGGACAATTCCTTTCAATCCTTGTTCTTATTTTATTTAACAGTCCTGTATTGGTTATTGCTGGATTCGTTCCTGTATTCTTTGATAATGCAACAATCGCTGTTTATGCTAATAACAAAGGTGGTGTACGAGCTGCTTGTATCCTTCCATTTATTTCAGGTATTTGTCAAGTATTCGGTTCTGCCTTCATCGCACACTGGGTTGGACTTGCAGCCTTTGGTGGATATCTTGGAATGTGGGACTGGGCAGTTATTTGGCCTGCAGCTACAGCAATCATGAAGTATCTAGGTTATGCTGGTGTGGCTATCGTTGTTATTGCAATGCTTGCTATTCCACAAATTATGTACGCCAGAAACAAAAAAACATATTTTATGGTTACCGACGATTACGAACAATATAAAAAAGAAAAAGGTATTTCTTAATTATACCATGTAGTTTTAAGGGCTTTTGCCCTTAAAACTATTTTTTGCGTCTGAAAAGGCGTATTTAGTAACACAATTTCTATAGGAGAAAAAAGTGGTAAAAGTTATAGTTTCATGTGCAAACGGTGCTGGTACAAGCTTAATGATGAAAATGCGTGTTGAAAAGGTTTTTAATGATCTTGGAATAAAAACAAATATACACCATTGTGCGCTATCTGAAGGTAAGAGCTCCGCATCAAGTTATGATATTTGTTTTTGTCCTTTAAACTTTGTTGATATGTTTAAAGATGCTGCTGAAAAAGGCACAACAATAGTGGGTGTAAAAAATGTAATTTCTGAGGCAGAAATAAAAGAAAGATTAGAAGCCTCTGGATTTTTAGATACGCTTAAAAAATAGCTTTAAAAAACAAAAACCGAGATAACTCGGTTTTGTTTTTTTGAGGAAAAGAAAATTTGCACTTAGTCTTTTAATGTTTTTACTAATTCGACCAATTGTTCAACAGCATCTTTTTCATCTTCACCATCAGCGTAAATAGTGATTTCTGTTCCTTTTTTTATGCCAAGTGTCATAATTTTTAAAAGGGATGTAGCGCTTGCTTTTTTCCCATCTGCGTTTTCAACTTCGATGGTGGACGAAAAGGTTTTAACTTTATCAACGAATTCTTTTCCAGGACGGGCATGAAGCCCTGTTTCATTTTGTACGATTACTTTTTGTGATATCATTTTTTTACTCCTGTTAGGGGGTATTATATTTTATTATTATACTTTTTGCAAGAGGATAATAATAAAGTAGAGCAGCTACGTGAAGGAGATTTTTTCAAAATTTTATGTTACGACTAAAGAATGCTACAAAAGCGGAAAAAGCATACTCATTTTTATTGCAAGAAATTGTTACTGAAAAAATAAAAGTGGGAGAAAGGCTTGTTAGCGAAAGGGATTTGGCAGTGCAACTGGGTATTAGTCGGATTACATTACGAGAAGCTCTAAGAGCATTGTGCAATGCGGGGTTTTTGGAAACAAGACGTGGCGGGGGTACTTATGTTATATCGGCAAAAGATAAGATGACTTCTTATGTAACCCAAGTAGCACAGGCAACAAATATTTTTGAAGTTTTGCAAGTAAGAGCGATTATTGAGCCTGAAGCTGCTCGTTTAGCAGCAAAAAAGGCGACACAAGCAGATTTAGACTACATTAAAAAGTGTAAGGAAAATCGCGAAAAAATTATAGAGGAGCAATTAACTTCAGATGTGGATGAAATAGATTCTTTACATGATGCAGATACAGATTTCCACCGCTCGCTAGTGCTGGCAAGTCATAATACAATTTTACTCGGTTTTTTTGATTCTATAAAGGGATATTATGCGGAACATCAGCAACACGCTTCTACAAAGATAGATATGTTTTTGCATTCAACGAAGTTTCACAATAAGATATATGAAGCTGTTCTAAATAGACATCCTGAAGAAGCTGCAAAAACAATGAAGTCGCATATTTCGCACATAGAAAAAACAATAAGTGCTTTTTATCAACAGCACATTACAAAAAGTTAGGTAATTTATGAACAGCAAAAAAATACAATTAGTAGTTTCTGATATGGATGGGACTCTGTTGGGGACAGACAAACTGATTCCTCCTCAAAACATAGAGACAATTAGAAAACTTCAAGAAAAAAACATACCTGTTGTTTTATGTACTGGCCGTCCGCATTTTATGGTTAACGAGTATTTACGGCAGTTAAACTTAGAAACACAAGTGATTGGTTCGAATGGTGGGTTTATTTTAGATGTAAAAACTAAAAATACTATTTTTTCAAGCAATTTAGAAATAGTAAGCTTAAAAAAGATAGTAGATTTCTCTATGGAGAATAATATAGATTTTCTTCTTTACGATGAAACAACAGTATACTACACAGAAATTAGTAAAAGAATAGAAATTTTTCATACCTATAACGATATAGCAGTGGCAGGAGGGTCTGAAAGAGTGCCCTGTCTAAATGTGAAAGACCACTACAACGATATTATTGCGGGCAAAAAAAACATTTCAAAAATTTTAGTTACTGAATTGGAAAAAGGTGATTTAGAAAAAATGCACGCTCTTTTAAATACTCTGCCAGCTGTTTATGCTGTGCCTTCAATGGATATCGTTATAGACATCATGAATGGAAATGTTTCAAAAGGAAATGCAGTAAAAAAACTTTCGGATCATTTAAAAATACCGTTGGCAAATGTATTGGTTGTCGGCGACCACAAGAACGACGTTAGTATGCTGAGTATTGCAGGATATTCAGCTTGCCTGGTAAATGGAGCAGAAGAGGCGAAAAAAAGTGCTCAATATATCACAAAACTTACGAATGATGAAGCAGGGTTTTCAGAAGCAATAAGCTATTTTGAGGATTTGGGGCTTATAGAATGATTTAATGAGTTAAAACAAACAAATTGAAAGTGTATACTATAGACCCGTTGGGTTTTGAATATTAATAAAAAGAGGAAATAAATGAAAGAAGAAAAAGGTGTTCCCGTATCGGATGGACAAGCATTAGGGAAAATAGTAGTACTAACTGTAGAAACATTAGACTATGAAAAAATGGCAATAAAGGAACAAGCTCTTGAGGGCGAAAAAGAAAAATTGCAAAAAGGTTTGAGTGGAGCAATTGCTGAAATTCAAGGACTAATTGCTCAGGCGGTAGAAGATGGGCAAGAGGAGCAAAATCAAGTTTTTGAGGCTTATCTTGAAATGCTTTACGATGAAGAGCTTGTTAAAGAAATTATAGAATATATGAGAAAAGAACTTGTTTGTATTGAAAGTGCGCTGTCATATATCTGTGCAGATTATGTAAGCAAAATGCTTGAAATAGACGATCCTTATTTTCAAGCTCGAGCAGATGACTTTAAACAAATTTTCAGAATGATTTTTCGTGCATTGCATGGAAAAACAGAGTCCTCCGCTAAACCAACAGAGCCTTTTATTTTAGTTGCGAAAGAAATAGGGCCTGCTGATATGGCAAAAGTAGATAAAAAACTATTACAAGGGTTTATTTTAGAAACAGGAAGCAGGACCTCTCATGCGGCTATCATTTCTAGAGCTATGGGTATTCCTATGATTTCAGGTATTAAAGATGTTGAAAACGTGTTAGCAAGCCAAGAGTATTGTGCAATAGACGGCGCAACTGGACTTGTATATATTGACCCAAATGATGACGTTGTGAAAGAATTTGAAACAAATATTGCGCAAAAAAAAGCAGAATATGAAGAGATGCGTAAAATGCTCCATGAGGAAGCAGTAACTACAGATGGTGTTCATATAACGCTCTTTGCAAATATTGGAACAACTCAAGAAGTTGAGGGAGTATTAGAAAATAATGCTGATGGTATAGGTTTGTTTAGAACCGAGTTCTTATTTATGGAAAACGGTGGGGATCGCCTACCGACAGAAGAAGAACAATTTAAAGCGTATAAAGAAGTTGTTTCTGCCCTTGGTGATAAGCCCGTAATTTTTAGAACATTGGATGCAGGTGGCGACAAAGAGGTTAAAGCACTTGGAATTCCTAAAGAAGAAAATCCATTCCTAGGCTGGAGGGCTATTCGTTACTGCCTAAAACGACCAGAAGTGTTTAAGACTCAAATACGAGCATTATTAAGAGCTAGCCATTATGGGAATGCAAAAATTATGATTCCAATGATTATATCAAAAGATGAAGTGTTGCAATCTAGAAAACTTATAGAAGAAGTAGCGCAAGAACTTAAATCTGAAGGGATTCCATTTAAAGATGTTCCAGTAGGAATAATGATTGAAACACCTGCAGCAGCAGTAAATGCAGAAGATCTTGCAACTGTTTCTGACTTTTTTAGTATAGGTACAAACGACTTAACACAGTATACATTGGCTGTGGATCGCGGAAACGATGAAATCTCAGATCTTTATGACGAAGGACATCCTGCAGTTATTAGTTTAATCAAACATGTTATTTCTGTTGGTAATAAAGCTGGCATAGCAGTAGATATTTGTGGCGAAATGGCAGGAAACTCAGACTTTACAGAAATATTATTAAAAAGTGGGTTAAGAGAATTTAGTATGAGTCCAATATTAATACTAAAAATTAAAAAACTTTTACGCTCTCTTTCTACAAAATAAATAATAAAAAAACTGGTATCTAAGATGCCAGTTTTTTTTAGCTTTAATCTCTTGAAATAAAACGCTTTTTAGGCTATGATAATTTCATGGAAACAATGAAAAGAACACATACTTGCGGTGCTTTGCGTAAAGCAGATGCCGACAAGACAGTAACATTAAATGGGTGGATTCACCGAATACGCGAACATGGTGGAATAGCTTTTATTAACCTTAGAGATAGATACGGCATTACCCAAGTGGTAATTGACACAAATGTAACGCCAGAGCTTGCAGACCTTGCAAAAGATTTGCGCATGGAAACTTGTATTGCCGTTGAAGGGCTTGTTAATGCTCGCCCTGATTCAATGATAAACAAAGACATGGAAACAGGTGAAATTGAACTTATTGCTAAAAACATAGAAGTTCTTTCAAAATGTGATGTTCTTCCTTTTATGATTGATGAAGTTCAAAAAGACGGTACTCCTGTTATTCCAAATGAAGAGTTACGTTTAAAATATAGATACTTAGACCTTAGAACAGCTCATATGCAACACCATTTGGCTCTTCGCCACAAGGTTGCTTTGTCGGTGCGAAACTATTTATCTTCTAACGACTTTTTTGAGCTTGAAACACCAACATTTATAAAATCTACTCCGGAAGGAGCAAGAGACTACCTTGTACCTTCTCGCCTTTACCCAGGCCATTTTTATGCGCTTCCTCAATCTCCTCAGTTATACAAGCAAATATTAATGGTATCAGGTTTTGACCGATATTTCCAAATTGCACGTTGTTACAGAGATGAAGATGCTCGTG
>CAYJPS010000019.1:0-29911 GCA_964372135.1 uncultured Treponemataceae bacterium
TGCAAGTTTGTAAGGAAATTGAAAGTTTATCAACTTCTTCTTTTCCAAGAATGGCGGCTGTATATGGTGGACAATCAATGCGTGAACAACTTCGTGCTCTTAAAAACGGTGTAGAAATTGTAGTTGGAACTCCAGGACGTGTAAAAGATCACTTAGATAGGGGATCTCTTAAATTAAACGAAATTGATTTTTTTATCCTTGACGAAGCAGATGAGATGCTCGACATGGGATTTATTGACGATATTGAAGAAATTTTTTCAAAAGCCAATGCTGACAGTAGAATTCTTTTATTTTCTGCAACAATGCCTCAAGACATATTAAAAATTGCTGGTAAGTTCATGGGCGACTATGAAGTTGTTGAAGAAGAAACACCAAAAGAAACACAATTATTAATTGACCAAAATTACCTTTGGGTAAGAGAAAGTGAAAAAATTGAAGCACTTGTGCGATTAATTGATATGTCTTCTGATTTTTATGGGCTTGTGTTTACACAAACGAAAAATGATGCAGACATTGTTTCAAAACAACTCGATGAAAGAGGCTACGAAGCTGCAGCATTACATGGGGATATTCCACAAAACCAACGGGAAAAAATTCTTTCTCGATTTAGAAATAAAAAAACAAGAATCCTTGTTGCAACAGATGTTGCAGCTCGGGGAATTGATATAGAGGGATTATCCCACGTTGTAAACTATGCTATCCCATTTGACGGTCAAACGTACGTGCATCGTATCGGCCGTACCGGTAGGGCTGGGGCAAAGGGAACTGCGTTCACAATGGTGAGACCCGAAGAGCGAAGGAAGTTTGACTTTTTACGTCAAGCTATTCGCAAAGCAAGTCGTGGCGAAATGCTTGAAGTTTCTGTTCCTTCTGTAAAAGAAGTACTTAAAGTAAAGCGCCACAGACTTTTTTCAGAATTAAAAGGCTATGTTCTCCCTGTAATTGAAACACAAGTTGTTTCAGACGATGATGATATCCTTAACAATATACCAGAGTCAAATGTAGTTGAATTAGCTCCAGTAAATGAAAATTTTACGTATCTTGCAAATCAACTTTGTGATGAAATGGATTCAAAAGAAGCATTAGCCAGAGTTCTTCAACACATGTTTTCAAAAGAACTTGAAGAAGATCGCTATGGCCATGTGAGTGACTTAAAACTTTCTCAAAGTTTTGCAAGCCAAAATGGTAAAAAAGGCGGGCGAGATAATAAGTTTGGAAACTTCACTGGTGAACAAATGCGTATCTATGTTGGACTTGGTAGAAAAGACGGTTTTAATGCGCGTGAAATTGCAGCATATTTTTCTGACCTCTTAAATATACCACAACGCATGGTTGATAGAATTGATGTTGCTTCAAGCTTTTCTCTTATAAGTTTACCATCTCAGGCTGCAAAGGTAGTTCTTGATATGGCAAAAAAAGATAAGGCTTTACCGCACATGCACCTTGATGCAAAAGCAGAAAGCTCTGGCGGGTTTAGTGGTGGAAGAGATAGAAATAGAGATAGAGGTGACAGAGGGCGCTCAAGAAGCTTTTCTAATTCTAGAAACAGAGACCGTGATGGAGACAGACGCCCAAGAGAAAATAGATTTGGCGAATCAAGTCCATATTCGAGTGGAAAGCCGAAGGGCAGAAGAGAGCCAATGTCAAGCACTGTTTCGATGTATAAGAAAAGTTCAAAGAGAAAAGACGCTTAAATAAGCTGGGCTCGACACATAGGTCGAGCCCTTACTTTTTTTGTAATGAGGCAACCTATGTGTTGCCTCGAACGTATAATTGTTACTTATTAATTATTTAACACTGTTATTTCTACACGGCGATTTTTTGCCATGTTTACTTCTGTTGTGTTTGGGGCAAGAGGATCGCTCGCACCAAAACCAAGTATCTGCATTTCATCATTACTTCTAACGCCTTCTCTTGCAAGATAATCTGCAACTGCTTGAGCCCTTTGTTCAGATAGTTCTTGTCTTCCGCCCTCTGTTCCAGCAAGAGCTGTATGCCCTGAAACTAGAAGGTTGTTTCTTGGTAAATTTTCTAACAAGAGTTTAACTTGCTCTAATTGATTATTTGCAGACCTTGGTAGTTCTGCTGACTCTGCTTCAAATTGCATATTTTCAAGGCTGAGTGTAATTCCTTCTGGTGCAATGTGTGCGCTGATATTTTCTATTTCTAAGTTTTCAATTTGACGCAGTACATCGTTCAATACAAGATCAACTTCTCGATCAGAAAAATTGCTTACCTTTGACTGCGTATCACCAATGATGTTTATTTCGTAGCCAAATTGTGTTTCAATTGCAATATCGTAGTTTTCATTGTACCGGTCTAGGTATCCATTTTCGTTATCCCAGTACAGTGTTTGCTCTGTGGTTAGTTTTGTGAGTTTAGGTGAATCTTCTTCTGGGTTTTCGTTTGCAGGGGACTCATATTCTAATGTGTATTCAACAATAATAACATGAAGTGTTTTTCCGTCTATAACCTCTGTTCTATCGTATGTATAATTTGCGGTAAATGGAACTCGAAACGGCTCTTCAATTCCGAAGTTTTCTCTAAAATCGTGAAACTCCTCGCCTTGTGCTGTCCATGTTTCTCCAATTTCAACATTTCTATTGGGGAATATTGGCATATCCCGCACTACTGGCATAAAAGCGTTTTCATCTAAAATATAATTACCAAATTTATCGCGAGAAAGTGTGCTAACATATTCTGTAGTAAAACTTTGCGTAATGCCAGTAAAAAATGTTGCAAGTTCTGTAGTAATGTACGTTGTTTCAATTTTGCCACTTCCGTCTGATTGAGCTTCTATTTCTTTTACTAAAACATCGTTTGTAATGAGTACATCATGGCTTTTTACACCATTTACAAATACTTCTTGTGTAACGGTTGAGAGCATTGTATACTCTTGTCCAGTAGTGTATAAAAATTGAAATTTTTCTGCATATAATGATAGCACAAGTAGAACTTGCACCAAAGTTAGTATTATAATTCTTTTTACCATTTTAAACTCCATTAACGGTGATATATATTTTACGAAAAACTAAGACACTACTATTATAGTGTGTTTTTAAATTTTGTCAATGTGCCAATGGCACATTGACAAAATTAGGTTTTGGCTATATTATTTTAGATGTATGTTTAAAACTTTTAAAATGTATGTAATACATGAATTTAGTAAAAAATAAGGTTATAATATGTACTATCGATATTAGGAGAAAAAGTGAAGAAAATATTTTTAGGCATGTTATTTGTAATGACAGTGTTCGTACTAACAAGTTGTGATTCACTTTGGGACCACGAAAGCGAAAAGAGCGTTGAAATTAGTTTTGCCATTTCGAAAGAAATGATAGATTCTTTTTTAGAAGAAGCAGAGCTCCTACAAGATGAAAAAAAAATTGTAGCAAGGTCAGGTGTTAACACAAATTTTAGAGCTAATGTTTCTATACATAATGCAGATAATGATGCTGTGATTGCAAAAAGAGTGTTCGACCTTGTAAATAACCATGTGGGCACTATGCAATTTGACCCCCTATACATTGTGGGGGAGACGGTATATGCCAGAATAGAACTTGCTAGATATGGACATATTACAAAAAGCGCACGCTCTGAGTCTATTACTGTTATTGACGGTCGGAATAGCATTGAGTTTAAATTTGGAGGTTTAGATCTTAATATTACAAAAATGGTTGCAGATTTAAATGTAGATGTGCTTACCGTGACTCCCCACCCTGATGGTACAGATCTTAAAACGGCTATTAAGAACGCATCAAATGGTAATGAGAGCCTCATTACAAGGATAGACATTAAACCACCTGCAGATGGTTCAAAGATAATTCCAGAGCGAGACTTATCGGAATTATTTTATAATTATTCTGTACTCACCACAATAACGGGACTACAACATATTGAAACTGTTTATGTTACAAACATGGAATCGACATTTAGCTCATCCCAAGAACTTAGCAGTGACGAACTCAATATTTCTAATTGGAATACATCTAACGTTACTAACATGTTTACGATGTTTTCTGGAAGTGAAGCCCTCAAAGAATTAGACCTTTCCAGGTGGGATACATCGAATGTAACAAATATGGCCTCTATGTTTGCTTCTACACTAGCTCTTACAAATTTAGATGTTTCAAGCTGGGATACATCTAAAGTAACAAATATGAGTTTTATGTTCGCTGCTGCAGGAGCGTTAACTAGTTTAGATGTTTCAAACTGGGATACTTCAAGTGTTACTAATATGAACTCTATGTTTAACTATTGCTATTTCCTTACAAGCCTAGATCTTTCAAGCTGGGATACCTCAAGTATTGTAGGTGATGACGGAATGTTTTCAGGATTATATTTTGATAGTGTAACAGTGGGCAATAAACTAACTCAAAAAGTTGCAGTCCAATTACTACCAAGATTTGGTGATGTAGGTGGTATTAGCTATAGAGATCCTGGAATGTGGATAAAAGATGGCGTGGAATACGAGACTATTCTAATAAGCGGAGAAAATGCTGTAGCAGGCACATATGTTGCAAAGAGAAATTAAAACATTAGGAGAAAAAAATGAAAAAAATAATTTTAACAGTATTGTTAATAAGTGTAATGCTTCCACTTGTAGCATTTACTGGTACCGTTATTGAAGTAACGGGAAAAGTAGAAATTGAAACAGATAGCGGTTGGAAAAATTTGCAAGTTGGCGACACTGTAGACACCGGAAGAATTATTTCAACTGGTTTTCGCTCAAAAGCTATAATCCAAGTAGCTGGATCAAATATAACCGTAAACCAATTAACGAGATTGTCGCTTGACCAAATGACAGAAACAAGTGACGCGCACGAAACAGAGGTATTTTTAGACTTAGGTTCAATTGCAGCCGATGTAAAAACATCTGAAAATAAGCGTGTTGGCTTTGTGGTAAACACGCCTGTTGCAACCGCTTCTGTCCGAGGCACTAGTTTTGAAATGGACACTGACAGACTTGTAGTAACAAGTGGTTTAGTTAGCTATTCTGGGTCAAATAGCGTAGAACTGCCTGTTGCAAGAGGTAATTCTACTATTATTACTCCAAACGGAGAGCCTGTAAAACCAGTTGAGGTAAAAATAGCATCAAGTCTAGGGAAAACGGTAACAGAAGAGACAATGCAATCAATTGCTGACATTGCAGAAAGTGCAGTTAAACAAGGTGAAGAAAAGCCAGCCGAAGCAGCTCAGTTTGAAATTCTTGTTAAGTAAGGGTATTATAGTGAAAAAAGTAGCATTAGTAGTATTGAGTATAACTTTTTGTGTTGGAGGGTTTTCACAATCGGCACAAAAGGTTTCACAAATAGTTGAAGCACAAGAAGTGAGTCTTTTTGATGTTGCATACTTTGCAGCCACCTATTTAAATGTTGTTGAAACTACCACAAGTGGCGAATATAGTTTAAATGCATTGGAGCGATATGCAGAGCTTTCTAAAATTAAAGATCCTGCGAGCGCTTTAACATATAAAGACTTTTCGTATTTTTGTACGCAGCTATGGAATATACAGGGTGGATTATTTTTGTCTCTAACGAATGCGCCGAGATATGCATTTCGAGAATTACAAGCAATGAATATCATATATTCGCATATTCAGCCAAATGATACCATAACAGGAGCTCAAGCTCTTACTATTATGACAAAAGTAATAGAATATTCCGAGGAAAACAACACTATTGATTTACAACAATATGTTACAATGCCTATGAAATTTCACATATACAATAGATAAAGGGGATAGTATGAAAAAAATTGTACTTGTTTTAATAATTACTGGGTTAGTGCTTCCCTTGTTTTCCGCAACGTGGTCTGCTACAGTAGATGCAGATGCCAATGTTTATGGTAAAACAGATGCTTTGATCTTTGACAATGTAGATAGGTTTACCCTTCAAGCTTTTGTACCATTTGGAGAAACCATTCCAATGTCAATATCAGCAGAAACCTTTTACGAATTTACTTTTTCAAAACCACTACAAGGTGTCGAAGAATCAAGTATGTTACACCTTGTAGATGTCGCTGAATTAGTTTTTACTACGCAATTTCCAGTTGGAGAAAGCAATAGAATGACTATAAATGCAGGGCGTTTTGATGTGTACGATATGACAGGCCTTATTTTAGCACAACAAATGGATGGGGCTAAAGTAGTATATAGGGCTCCAAAATATGAGTTGTCAATGCACGCAGGCTTCACGGGATTCTTAAATGGGCATACGCAAACAATGTATGGTGTTGTAAATCAAAATATTTTATCAGAAGTGTATACACTAGCACCAGCATTTGTTCTTGCAAATATAACATTTCGTTTACCATATCTTTTTGATGCACAGCATGCATTTACCGCTGAAGTTAATGGCGCAATAGAGGCAACTGATAATGAATCAAAATCGAACCGCATATATGCAACTGCAGGCTTACAAGGACCATTAGGGGAAATTTTTTATTATAATGTATCTTCTACATTGAGCCTTATTATGCTCGAAGAAAACACTTTTGGAAACATATCGGTGTTAGAATTATCGGCCTTTTTACCCTTTGCAGAATCAATTTTGTCATGGAAAACAGTGTTCTCAACAGGTGGCACAGAAAATAGCTTTATTCCTATTTCAGAAATAATGGCATCTATGGATAGTTCTATTCCGTATGTTGGAAAATTAAAAACAGGATTACTTGGCATTATACATCCTGTAGATTCAGTCTTTTTGCTTTTAAGTTCAGATGTGATTTTTAATATTTCAGATGCTAGCCAAGATACAGGCTACATGGGAGTTCAATGGGGCTTTTCGACACGATGGGATATAGCATCTGATGTACAGCTCATAGGATCTGTTGGAAACTTTTTTTCAAGTGACTCTACAACTGAGCCATACTTAGATGCAAGTCTAGCACTTTCAATTACATTTTAGAAAAAGGCGTAGTGATTTTTTGATTTTTTTGACAAATTTCCACTTTTTGTAAAAATATACAAAAAATCACTTGACATTTACTTTAAAAGGTATATACTAAGGATGCTTAGTGCTTATAAGTTGAAAGCAATTTTAATGTAACTATTTTTCCGTGAGGATGCAGATAAAATCACCTTTTTTGAGTACGCATCAAAGAGGCGTTAGTTTACTAACGCCTCTTGTAATTTTAAATGAATGGTTAAAATCTTTTTAAACGTATTGCATCTACAGGGCATATTTCATGACAGCAAAAACAGTGCAAGCATTTTACTTTATCAATAAGGACCTTTTTATCAATGGTAAGAATTTTTGCGGGGCATATTTCAACACACTTTCCACAGCGGATGCATTTTTTATGCAAAAAGCGAGGTGTTTTTACCATTGCCAATTCAATTATTTTATATGCAAAGGCTGGAATGTGGTGGCGTAGCTCAACATTTATAGCAGTTTTATTGGCAGTTTTAAAATGCTTTGGTTTTACCGATGCTATTGTTTCGCCTAAAACGCATATATCTTCTGGGTCTTTTAGCCATAGTTGTCTTTCTAAGGCATCAGCTAAGTTTACTATAGAATGTGGATTATAACCAACAATAGAAGAGCAAATCCAATCAATTGCTAAAATATTGTCTGATGCAGCTAAAAATCCTAGTGTAATAGGATCTCCGTTTCCTGGCCCCCCAGGCCCTTCCATTCCGATAATGGCATCCATGATTGCATATCCAGGTTTTGCAGCAATACAAAGATCTGTTAAAAACTCTGAAAACTCTTTTTTTTCTGAAAACCGAAAGTGAGACTGGGCTTTTTTTAATCCAACCATTAAGCCAAAAAGATTTTTCATTGCTCCCGTGTATGACATTAGTTGGTGTGTTTTTAACTTCGCAACGGAAACTACAAGATCGGCTTCTAAAAAGGGAGTTGCAAATTCGAATGTTTTTACTAATTTACCCTTTGGGTTTTCTACTATTATGCTTTGCGAAAAGTCTGCCCATACACCACCAACTTTTGTAATTGCATCATATAGTCCAATCTGTTTTGCCGCTTGTGTTGAATTATGTGTTGCTGGTGATTCTCCTACAAGGACCTTTTTTGCCCCAAGCTCCAAAAATATTTTTACCGCTTGAGCAACTACGATAGGATTAGTACATGCTGCAGTTTCAATTTTTTTAGGTAGGAGTATATTTGGTTTTAAAAGTACAACTTTTCCTTGCACGCTTGGAGGTGGAACTAAATCAATTGCTTTTCGAAGTGCTTCATATACCGCACTTTCGTCATAATCTGGACACTTGGTAATTGATACATTATTTGTCATTTTTGTTACTCTTATATAATTGAGGGCATGGTATGTTTTTTATGCACATCCCACAATGCAAACATTTTACATGAGCATTATTAATTGTTTGTTTGCTTAAATATGTGTATGTGGATGCAATCTTTTTTAGAATTTTCTTAATATATTTCATAGCGTTAATAATAGGCATTTTTTACTTCATGTTCAAGTACTAAATATAAAAAAAATGGAAAATGTATACTTTTCTTAAGGTTTTATGGTATACTATCCATATGGAGGAAAACAATGCCATTAGTAGACATGCCATTAGAAGAATTATTAGAATATAAGGGGGTAAATCCCTGTCCTAAAGACTTCGAAGAATATTGGAAAAGAGCAATAACTGAACTTGATAATCAAAGTTTAGAGTACACTTTAGAAGACGAGCCAACATCCTATAAAGATGTTATTTTTTCACACCTTTACTTTACTGGAGTAGGTGGAGCTACAATTCATTGTAGGTTTTTGCGTCCCAAACACATTGAAGGAAAGCTACCTGCAATTGCTATGTTCCACGGTTATCAAGGTTCTTGCGGCAATTGGTTTGAAAAACTTCCCTATGTGTATAATGGTTTTGTCGTAGCGGCTATGGATGTTCGAGGACAATCAGGTTTATCACAAGATACACTCAATGTTGATGGGAATACTGTACGTGGGCAAATAGTTCGTGGTGCAACGGATAACAATCCAGATAAGCTTTTTTTTAGAAATGTTTTTCTTGACACAGCACAGCTGGTAAGAATATTACAAAGTATGGATTTCGTTGATGCAACTAGGATAGGTGCTACAGGAAGTTCACAAGGCGGTGCCCTAACTCTTGCCTGTGCTTCGCTTGAACCTACCGTAAAAGCCGCTGCCTTTGCCTATCCATTTTTATCCGACTATAAGAGAGTGTGGGATATGGATTTATCAAATGATCAAGAACCATATCGCGAATTGTTTTTACATTTTAAGAGGCAAGACCCATTGCATGAAAAAGAAGATGAATTTTGGACACGGCTTGGTTATATTGACATTCAAAATTTAACAAAACGCATTAAAGCAAAATGTTTATTATTCACTTCATTATTGGATAAAACATGTCCGCCTTCTACTCAATTTGCCGCATACAATAAAATAGAATCGCAAAAAGAAATGAAGGTGTATCCAGAGTTTGCACATGAGGCACTACCAAAACAAGACGATCTAACCTTGGAGTTCTTTTTAAAAAATATATAGGTATATATTTTTCAAAAATCATGGTTGTGAATTCATGCTCTTCTACTTGATGATTTTTGAAATCTATCGTACAATAAGTAAATAATGTATAGCGAGGTTAATATGATTGAAAAGAAAAAATTAGCAGAATTGGAAAAATGTTATTGTGTTGCCCCTTTGGAATATCAAAACAAAAAACATATTTTAGTAGCTGCAGAAAAAACAGATAAATGTAAAATGTTTGATCTTGATGGCAATTTTGAACAAGATATATGGGATGGTCCTGGTGGAGTAATGACCATGGAACAAGTTCCAAACACAAATGGTCAATTTTTATCAACTCAAAAATTTTATTCACCAAATGATTCACTTAACGCAAAAATCGTTGTAGCCACACCAAATGAAAAAGGTGCATTTGATATTAATGTATTAGTAAATCTTCCCTTTGTGCATCGCTTTGGTATTTTAACAAGTGGAGGCGTACATTATTTAATTGCGTGTGCTCTTAAGTCAGGCCATGAACACAAAGATGATTGGCGCTTTGATGGTAGAATATTTGTTGCAGAGCTTCCAGAAGATTTAACATCGTTCAATGAAGATAATTGTTTAAAAATGGATGTGCTTGTAGAAGGTGTGCATAAAAATCATGGTTTTTGTAAACACGAAAAAAATGGAACTATTGGTGTTCTTGTTGGAAGCGAGTCGGGGGTATATGAAATTTTTCCACCAGCACAAAAGGGCGATGAGTGGAAGGTTGAAGTTATTTTAAAAGACCCTGTAAGCGATATGATTGCAATTGATTTTGATGGCGATGGTGAAAAAGAACTTATGACCTATTCAAAATTTCATGGTGATCAAATAACAATTTATAAAAGGCAAAATGGCGAGTTTAAAGTACAGTATGCTTTTGAACAAAAATTTGATTTTCTTCATGCTATAGCAAGTATGACCTTAGAAGGTAAACAAGTTGCAGTAGTAGGTCACAGGGGAGCCGAAAAAAATCTATTTATTATTTATTTTGATTCAGGTGAGTATAAAATTGGTATGATTGATGAAAGCTGCGGCAGTGCAAATGCACTTACCTATGTACACAATAATAACAATTATATTGTTGCAGCAAATAGGGAAATTAACGAAATTAATTTATACTGTGTAAATTCTATCCCTCGATAAGTGTTGCACACACAAATATCTTGGTCCTTTAGTATCTTCATTGTGGAAATGTGATTTCTAAAGGACTTGAAGATTTTTCTAATCTATCGTACAATGAGAGTATGGACAAGGGTTCAAATAAAATTGTACAACACTATGATATTTCAAAAAGAAAATTCGCTATGCTAAAAAAAATACGTAAGATTGCATCAAATTTACTCTATGACCAATTTGTTCAATATACACTCATTTTGTTTTTTATTTTCATTGCAATAATGATATTAATTTTTACTGCTGAAAAAGGTTCCAACGAAAAGATTACAAGCTTTTTTGATGTTATTTGGTTTTCATTAGTAACAATGACCACCGTTGGGTACGGAGATATTACTCCCGTGACATCAGCTGGTAGAATTGCTGGTATAGTTTTATTATTGTTTGGAGTAATATCTTTCGCAGCAATAAGTGGTAAAGTAGCTTCTGTTTTATTTGATCGGCAATTAAAAAGAGATAGGGGGAGAATAAAATTGAAAAAGATTTCAAAACATTTTATTATTTGTGGTTGGAAATATGGGTTTGAGCGTATTCTTGAAGGCATACTAAATTCCAATCCAAACTTAACATTAGATAAAATAGTTCTAATAAACACTGCCCCCGCAGAACATATCGAAAACTTGCGCTCTCATGCACAATATAAGGACATAAATTATATTAGTGGTGATTACACACAAGAAGCTACGCTTCTTATGGCAAATATTAAATCTGCTGAGAGAGTTCTTTTATTAGCAGATCATTCACAAAATTTTTCTCAATTGGAAATGGACTCAAGAACCGTTTTGGCTACTTTAACAATTGCTGCATTAAATCCAAAAATTTATAGAGTGGTTGAGTTAATAGATCCAGGCTTCGAACGCCATTTGCAAGTGGCTCACTGCGATGAAATTATTTTGACAAGTGATTATGAGCGAAGTTTACTTGTGTCGGCTTCAAGTGGTATTGGTTTAAGCCATGTTCTAAAATATTTACTGCCAGAGGTTTCTGGTAAGGGTTTAGTTATTGATGACATTAATAAGAGTTTTATTGGAAAGCAATATGTTGATTATAGACGCTCACTTTCAGGATCAAATAAAATTCTCATAGGGCTATTAGAAAATACTGGCAATTTTTATCATCGCAGGCGTGAAGCGTTAGATGATGCACAAAAAAATCCTAATATGTCGCAAATAGTAGATAACTTAAAAAAAATTAAAAAGCTAAAAAGTAACGAGCCTGTGTTAGTTCCGAGTGACGACTATGTTATAAAAGAAAACACAAAGGGCATTTTTATCTATGGTGATTATACCATGGGAGAAAAATTAGAAGAGGAGACAGAAATCTATGGATAGTACTCCTGAACTCTTAGAACGATTGAGAAAAATAGAAATATTTTCCGATTTTTCTTCAAAAACAAAAAAAAATGAGCAAATATTAAAAGAGATTTGTTCTATTATTACGCTGGAATCATTTGTTTCTGGAGATGTTATTATCAATGAAGGCGATTATGGCGATTCATTGCATATATTAGCAGAAGGCAAAGTACAAGTAATGCGCAATACGCTACGTAATGACCGTTTTGCGGTTGTTAACTTAAGTGCGGAAAATAATGTTTTTTTTGGTGAAATGGCTTTGATAAACCACTCTCAGCGTAGCGCATCTGTTGTTGCATTGACACCCTGTAAAACTTTCGTAATTTGTGGAAGCTCTTATTTAGCGCTTTGCGAAAGAGAACCTTTCTTTGGTTATAAATCTCTGCATCGTATTGGAAGCAGATTGGTTGCCTCGTTACAAAGGGCAAATAATGATGTTATTACACTTTATCAAGCATTAGTGGATGAAGTAGATAATTTAGAATAAAATTTAAAAGGTATTATTATGGACTCTCGAAGCATTTTTTTGAACATTTCTCCCTTAGATCACCGGTACTCATTATCTGAAGCCGAAGTATTTGATTCACTTTCCTCATATATTTCTGAGCAAGCAGCAGTTATATCTTGTGCAAAAGCCGAAATTGCACTTATAAAAGCTCATTTAAGCACAAGAGGTATGTTAACTAAAAAACTGGAAGAAGAATTAGATACAGTATCATGGACAATAGACCCTGCAAAGGTATACGAAGAAGAAAAAAAGACTCATCACAATATTAGGGCTCTTGTAAACGTGCTACAAACGATGCTTCCTGAAAACATTCAACCCTTTGTGCATCTAGGGGCTACGAGTGTTGATATTTTGGATACGGCATTATCAGTTCGGGTGCGAGATTGCGTACAACAAGCAATACTTCCTATATTAAAGAATCTTGAAAAAGAGCTTTGCATCATTGCAGAGAGAGAAGCAAATACGCCACAAGTAGGACGTACACATGGCCAGCATGCCGTGCCCATTACATTTGGGTTTGCAATTGCAGAATATGTGAGTCGCTTGGGAAAATCTATTGTAGAAATACAACGACTTTCAAATGATTTGAGGGGAAAACTAGCAGGTCCTGTAGGAGCATATAATGCTCCTTCGATGATAGTAAAAGATCCAGAAAGTTTTGAAGAATTGTACTTAAGCTATCTTGGCTTAAAACCTTCAGAGCACTCAACACAGCTCGTTGAACCAGAATACTTACTGCGCCTTTTACTCGAATGTAATGTTGCATTCGGTATAATTGCAAACCTTGCAGATGATTTAAGAAATCTTCAACGTAGTGAGATTGGTGAGGTATTTGAATATTTTTCTTCAACACAAGTAGGCTCGTCTACAATGCCCCAAAAAAGAAATCCATGGAACTCAGAACACGTTAAGTCACTTTGGAAGGCCTTTGCTCCTCGCGTTATGACTTTTTTCATGGATCAAATATCAGAGCACCAAAGGGATTTATCAAACTCTGCAAGTCAACGCTTCGTTTCTGATTACTTGGCAGGTTTTACGTTAGCTGCGGAACGAATGCGCAACATTGTAAGTGGCTTGCAAAGTGATAAAGAAAACATGATGAAAAATCTTAACGATGGGGGCGGAAAGGTAAAAGGTGGCGTTTTAGCAGAACCTGCATATATTTTACTTGCAGAGAGCGGTGTTGCGGATGCACATGAAGTTATCCGAAAGCTTACTCTTGCAGCGGAAAAAAATGGCACTTCTTTATATGATGAACTATCAAAGGATACTCAAAGCTTTAAAGCAATCACCGCACAACTTGAAAAACTCGGCATAGAAGATGCTTCCACCTTTTTTGCAAACCCAGAGCGCTATTCTGGTCTTGCCTCAAAAAAAGCGGTTAACTTGGCACAAAAATACATGAAATTAATTAACAATTAATAATTAATAGGACGCTTTCTGTATGAAAACTTTTTCAAGCGCCACAAAAAATCTTGTGGTACTTGTTGAAGGTTTTACGCATGGTATAATGTAATGTTAATTATTACCTATTAATTATTAATTACCTACGTTTCGCCGATTTTTGATAACACCGTTTTGTTCATTCGTATCATAAAAATTACGCTTAATGTCATACCAGCAATTTCTGCAATAGGAAATGCCCACCATACATTTTCTAACGTACCAGTTTGAGCCAATAGCCATGCAACAGGAACAATGAAGACAAGTTGCCTAACCACTGATACCCATAAACTTAATACACCGTTTCCAAGCGCTTGGAAAACCCCTGAGAATGTTATACCAAATCCTGCAAGCAAAAACATAAGCGACATAATGCGTAGTGCAGGAATGCCTATTGTAATCATTGAAGGTGATGCATTAAAAAGCGCTAGTAATTCTCCTGGGAAAATTAAAAAGACTGAAGTTGCGGCTACGGTAAATATAAAAGCAAAAAGGGTGCTTACTTTTATAGTGGTTATAACACGTGATTTATGCTTTGCTCCAATATTGTAAGCAATTATGGGAACAAGACCATTGTTAAGACCTAAAACTGGCATAATAGCAAAACTGTTGAGCTTAAAAAATATTCCAAAAACCGCAATTGCCGTTGAACTAAAGGCTGCTAAAATCATATTGATTGCATATACCATTACAGAACCTATTGATGCCATCACTATTGATGGTATTCCTACTTTATATATGCGTTTTATTATTTGGATATCAGGTTTAAATCCTTTAAAGGAAAATTTAATCTCCTTATTAACTTTCAAATTAAAATAGATACCCACACACATGGAACCAATTTGGGCAAAAATGGTTGCGAGGGCTGCGCCTGTAGTTTCAAGTCGTGGAAAACCAAAAAGTCCAAAAATAAATATAGGATCTAAAATGATATTAATTGCGACCCCAGACATTTGAATTACCATACCATATATTGTCTTTCCTGTTGCTTGTAAGAGTCTATTAAATGTAACAACAAAAAACAATCCAAAAGAACCGTGCACAACAATCTTTGTATAAGCTAAACCATGTCGAAGTATTTCTGCATCCGAAGTTTGACTTTGAAAATACATAGGTATAAAAACAAAGCCGAGGATAAAGAAAAAAGTATAAGAGCACAATGCTAAAAAAATACCATTTGATGCAACTTTGTTTACAGCTTCATAGTTTTTTTGCCCTAATTTTAATGATAAAAGTGCGTTTATTCCAACGCCTGTACCAGTTACTGTTGCTGTCATAAGGTTTTGAACAGGAAAAGCAAGTGAGACGGCTGTGAGCGCGTGTTCTCCAATTTGTGCTACAAATATACTATCCACTATATTATATAAGGCTTGCGTAATCATTGAAAGCATTAAAGGTAAAGCCATTGTAATGACTAATCGCGGTATGGGCATTATTCCCATTTTATTTTCGGTAAGTGTTTTATCCATTAGCACATAGTAGTGTAATAAAAATTTAAAGTCAATGAAAAGTTGTTATAATTCACGGTTAGAGATAAATGAGGAACACAAAAGCTTTTAAACGGGATAAGGTCGTAACAAATGACCTCCTGTCATATGTTACTTACCGATTTTCGCAAGCGAAAATCGTACTAATAGTTTTAGCGACATCCATGTCGAAGTCGCTCGCTATGCGACCAGGCGACTTTGTGACTCAATCCCTTAATCGCTTTTGTATTACCTGAGAATTATACCGTGAATAGTAATGATTTTTTTTATTTATCCTAAAAATACTTGCATTTATTATAATTTAGTGTAATAATAGTAATGTGTGGTTATAAATTGTTTTGTATCATAAAACAACTTGTGGTTGATTATTGTTATCTAACGTTTTAAAGGGTGCAAAATGAAAAAATTAGTAATTTTTGTAAGTGTTATTGGCGTATGTATTTGCGTATCTTTTCTCTTTTCTGATGGTAACTCAGAAGGCTCTCGTATAAGAAATTTGCTTTCTATAGAAAATGGTATGTCTGAAAATGAGTTGTCTGAAAAAATAAAATCCTCAGAGCTCCGCAATAGGCCTGATGTTATTTTAGAGTCCTATATGAATGCCTATCCTGATACCATTGTTGCAGTAAAAGAAATAGATGGCGAATGGGCTTTAGAGCTTAATGACGGAGCTATCTTTTATTGGGCAAATGGAAGATTTTTAACAGAAGAAAAAAAAGCACATTGGGAAGATTATCGCTCATATCAAGTATATGCATATACAGGAAAACCACGAGATCCAAGTGGGTATACCGATGAAGATATAGAGATACTTCGTGGTAGAACAAGGCAAGACGTTCGAGGTGTCCCGCAGCTTCCTCAAGATATCGATTTTCTCAGTGCACTTTTGGGTATAGGCGATAGAGCTGAAACAGAAGAAAATATTGTAAAAGGTATTCTTTTTGGGAAAAGTGTTAATGTAAATAAAGAAGTAGAGAAAACTTTTGATTCAATAAATGCTGAAGTGGAAGCCTTATCAAGAACGGACACAGAAGTAAAAGAATTTTTAGATACCTTATCAGAGGTAAGTGGCTTTAGTTGGCGTGTGGTAGCAGGTACAAATAGACTCAGTAATCATAGTTATGGCCTTGCTATTGATATGCTCCCGAGAGGGTGGGGCAATAAGATGATGTATTGGGCTTGGGTGAGAGACTATAATGATGATTGGATGCTGGTGCCTCAAGAAGATCTTTGGTCTCCACCTCAAAAAGTAATAAAGATTATGGAAAACCATGGTTTTATTTGGGGCGGGACGTGGCCAATATATGATACTATGCATTTTGAATATCGCCCTGAGCTTATTGAAATAAATAAGAGGGTTATCTTTGAGTAAAATAAAAAAGCTACATTCAGTTTTTGAATGTAGCTTTTTTGCGTTATTGCATATATAGATTATTTTGACATTGCATCTTTTAGCGCGGTGATTACCCCATTTGAGGTTGCAGTAGCGCCCGCAATAACATCAAGATTGTCAGCGTTTCCGTTTGCAACTGCTTGTTCTAATAGAGTTTCAGCAGTCGGAAGGGAAAATGTAGAATCTGAAATAGTTAAAAGCTCAGCACTAACAATAGTGTCACCTTCGGTTGTAACGAGAACGCTTAATGGTCCGATGTATCCTTCACCGTAACCAACAATAGAATTTTCATCGGTTTTTGCTTTGATGTACACTTGTTGTAAAGCAGAAATAAGTCCCCTTGATGTCATTGACGCTCCAGCTACAACATCAAGCCCATTTGGATGACCATTTTCAATTGCCTTTGTAAGAATATCCGCAGCTTCAGGAATTCTTTCACCTGCAGGGAAGTCACTTACACTCGCATCAGTAATAACGCCATCAATAATTGTCACGTGAACAGTTAATGGGCCAGCCCTGCCATCGGTAACGGCAGTATATACATTTTCACCAATTCCTACTTGCGCTAGTGCTTGTTGTAATGCTGAAATAAGAGCCTTTGATGTTCCTGTTGCTCCTGCTACAACATCCAAGTTATCAGCATTTCCCATTTCAATAGCTTGGTTAAAAATAATCTCTTCACTTTGAGGAAGGAATTCTCCCTCAGTTGATTTTGTGACTTTTGCGTCCTTAATTACACCGTTTTCAATTGTAACTTCAACCGTTAACGGCCCCATAAATCCATCAACGGTTATCGCATTGCCATTATTTGAACCGTTGTTAAAAAAGACGCCAACTACTCCAATTAAACATGCTGATACTAGAATGTAGATTATCACCATAATTTTTGAAATTTTATTTTCGCTCATAAAAGCCTCCAAATAAGTGTTTATATTTTAACAGTTTTTTCTTTTTATTACTGTGCCATAGTCACAGAAATATTAATCATTTAATACGGTAATTTCTACACGCCTGTTTCGTGCTCTATTTGCATCGCTATCATTTGGAGCAATTGGATCATCTGCACCCATACCAACGGTTTCAACTTCGCGACGCCGCCTTACGCCTAGGTCAATTAAAAAATCTGCTACGGATTGTGCTCTTTCTTTTGAAAGCTGTTGTCGACCTCGTGCTGTTCCTGCAAGTGCTGTGTGTCCTGTTACCACAATATCATTATCAGGCAATGTTTCCAAAATGCTTGCAATTTGCCTAAGTTTTGCAATGGCGTCTGGTTGCAAAACTGCAGAATCGGCTTCAAATTGTATATTTTCCAAACTGATAGTGATACCTTTTGGCGCAACGTGTGCGCTTACATTTTCAAGGTCTAAATTATCTATCTTTTCTTGAACTGAAGCCAATGTTTCATCTATTTTGCGAGTATCAAAGTTTAAGATTTCCGCATGAGCATCGCCAACAAACTCTATTCTGTCGCCTCGAGTTGTTTCCATGATAATTCTATAATCTTCGGTGTAATGATCTAAGTATCCTTTTTCTGTATCCCAGTATAGTGTTTGTGCAGAATTTACCATTGTTAAAATGGGAATATTTTCTGTTGTGTCTTCAGGGGCTGGAGATTCATATATTAAGTCATATGAGGCCGTTATTATATGGAAAACTTTTCCATCAACTATTTCTGTTCCTTTATACATGTAGTTAGCAACAAACGGTATTCTAAAAGGCTTTTCAATGCCGAAATTGTTTCTAAAGTCATGTACTTCTTCTCCTTGTGCTGTCCAAGAATCTCCTGGCTGCAAGTCTCTATCAGGAAAAAGGGGAATGTTTCGAACAACGGGCATATATGCATTTTCGTCTAAGATGTACCTTCCAAATTTATCTCTTGAAAGTGAGCTAAAATAACTTTGACTGGTGGTATGTTCGCCTCTATTGTTTACAAATCGCGCTATCTCACTTGTATTCCAAATAGTGTCTATTCTGGCACTACCGTCTGCTTGTGCTTCTACCTCTTCAACTTCTATTTCATTTGTAATTACAGCGTCATGACTTTTTACATCATTTACAAATACTTCTTGATTTACAATTGATAAAATGTCATAGGTATGGCCTGTAGTATACTTAAACTCAAATTTTTCCGCAAAAATACTTGTTGTTTGTAAAAGAATACAAAGGACAATAAAAATTGGGAGGTAATATGCTTTTTTCATAATTGAATAACTCCTACAAATATGCTATAGTAATTTTATGATTATTGATAATAAGTATACCACAAATTATACGCCAATGTATAGTCTTATGGATCAAAAGGCTAGAATCTCATCTTTTGCTTTAATGAATTTAACTCAAGACTTGGCTTCTGCTCATTATAGTACAGGAGGCTTATCCATGATTCACTTACAAGATAAAGATGAAACATGGGTAATAACAAAACAAAAATTTGAGTTTTTTGAATATCCATTGGGATTTGATGAAATTATTATGCAAACCTGGGCACATGAACCAAAGGGACTTTTTTGTATCCGTGATTATAAGTATAGCTTTTCAGTGAACGGAAGAAAACCTTGCCTAGATATGGCATGTAATGATATTTTAAAAATGAATGACCAAAAAGATTTATCGGTAAAAGATGAAAATCTCATCATGAAGGCAAGTTCTGCGTGGATGATACTTGACATGAAAACAGGTCGCCCTTTAAAAGCAAATGATTTTTCAATGGGTGGCTTAACGTTTAACAATGAAGATGCTATAGAGGGTGGTTTTTCAAAAATAGCCATGCCAGAATGTTGGGACAGGGAAGCCGTTATCAAGCCGTCATTATTGGATATTGATATGAACGACCATGTAAACAATATGGCTTATACCAGATGGATTTTATCTTTTATGGACCATGACTATTGCTCAGATAAACTGTTAAAATCAATTGAAACGAATTTCGTAACATCGGCAATGTTTGGCGATACCTTGTTTTGCAAATATAAAATGATTGATGATAACACCTGTGTGCATTCAATAATTAGAGAAGATGGAACAGAAACTTTTAGAGCAAGAACGGTGTGGGCAGATGAAAAAGAACTTGCCCGAGAGAGACCTATAAGTAATTAATAATTAATAATAATTGGATGCCTCTCCTTTGACAGTTATTTGGAGGATGGAACGGAGTCCCTGGTACGGTTGCGTAACTGTAGCAGTCAACACATAGGTTGACTGCTACGATATTCCCTCCTGCCACTGAACTCCATGAAGCATCCCCCATCATATGTGACCAAAACTCTATAAAAAACCAACACTTATTCAAAAATACTCATCGTCTATGTGCCATTTGGCACATGCGCAAATATTGATTTGTGTGTATAATTTTTGTATAGGGGGGTTATTCGATGAAAAATATTTTATTAGTGGTAGTATCTGTGCTAGCAGTTTTTTTTGCAATGGCATGCGATTCATTATGGACTGTTTCAAATGTTGGTGATGTAACGTTTACAATACGTGCAGAAGATTTGGAAAAAGTTTTTCAAAAAAATAATATTGGTTCTCGCTCTGTGTTTTCGGATGACGAGATATTGACTATTACAATTTCTTTGCATTTTGACTCAAATGACAGGTTGATTTCAACGAAAACACTTCCAGTAGAAGACGATGATGAGATCAGAATTCGTTTTGAAGCATTACAAGTAGTTGGCAAAACCATTTATGCAAAAGCTTCGTTACGTCAAGATGGTATATTGCTTAGTGCTCGATCAAAAGCAAAAAAAATGGGAACAGATGAAAATGTACTGTCTCTTGTTGCAAGTATTATGCCTTTAATTGAAGTTCCAAGCGGTAGTTTTACTTTTGGTTCTGTTGATATAGATTCTTATAATCTTACAAAAGTAGATGATTTTTTACTTAGCAGAACAGAAGTGACACAAGGACAATATCTTGATGTCATAGATGTATTGACTGGTGGCAGTGTTTTTAACGGAAATAACGTTGCAATGAATTATGTTGGTTGGTATGATGCTATAAAGTTTTGTAATGAGTTGAGTATAATTGAAGGATTGGAACCAGTATATTATTTAGGAGATACGTATCCGGATGTTCCTAATATTTCGAAGTACACATTTTTACACTCAAAAGTTGTGGTAAACGAGAATTTGTCAAAAAATGGTTATAGATTACCAACTGAAAAAGAATGGGAATATGCAGCGGGCCATGGAGGATATAATAATGATGGTAGCGCGAAGGAGCGTTTTTTGTATGCAGGAACAAACTCCGAAGGTGAATTGGATAATTATGCGCAGAGATCGGGTATTAATCCGCAGGAAGTGGGGAAACTAAAGCCTAATCCCTTGGGTTTATACGATATGAGTGGAAATGCTGCAGAGTGGTATGGGTTTATTACTGATGACACGAATGGTGTACGCGGCGGTGCTGTTTCGCATTATGACCAATCTTTTGAAGTTACTCATGACGATCCTAGGTTTGGAAGTAATACATCAGATGCTGCCCAAGATTTTTATACATATGGATTTCGTGTTGCACGCAATGCAGAGTAGAGCGTATCTATAAAAGAAAAGGATAAAAATATGAAAAAAATAATACGGTATATACTATGTTTAATAACGCTTGTAGTTTTCATGTCTTGCGACTCGTTATGGAATATAAAGGCTGGTAGTGATATAACATTTGTTATTCGCTCAAGTGATGTAGAAAAAGCATTTTCTACGCGAAGTGCACTTGCGCGGGATGCAAATGATGACGATGATGGTTTCTATAATGAAGTAGGTTTAAGGGTAAGCTTGCATCTTGCTTTTAATGATGAAGAAATTGCAAGCAAATCTCTTGTGTTGGAAGACAAAGAAGTTAAACTTACCTTTAGTAATTTAACTACAGTTGGGAAAAATATTTATGCAAAAATTGTATTAACAAATGACGGTGGTATACGTGAGGGAAGATCAAAACCAACTGTAATGGAAGAAGGTATAAATTATCTCGATATTGAAGATATTAATATTGTAATTGGGAGATTAATTCATATACAAGGAGCGTTGTATGAAGGATATGTACCAATAGGAAGTTCCTCTGGGGAGAATATCAATGTTGATAGCTTTTATTTAGGTGAAACAGAGGTTACACAAGCGCAGTGGGAAGATGTTATGGGAACAATATGGCCAGGTGTTCTTCGGCCTATTAATAGTTCGTATATTTCAGGTGTAGAAATTCCTAATGAATATTATGGTTTAGCGGCTAACATGCCAGCGTATTACATTAATTGGTATGATGTAATCCGTTTTTGTAATACATTAAGTATACAAGAAGGCTTAGAACCTGTTTATTACATAGGGGATGAATATAACCCAAATTCAATTGATTTAACTAATAATGACTTTGAAGATGACACAGTTAAAATGGATGAAGATAAAAATGGGTATCGCTTACCAACTCAGGCTGAATGGCAGTATGCTGCATCACATGGAGGATTTGATAGTAATGGTAACACAAAGGCTCGCTTAGTATATGCTGGTACTAATGATTTTTCAGAATTAGATGATTATGCATGGTATAATTCCGAACATAAGGCAGTTGGTACAAAAAGGGCAAACCCTTTGGGTTTGTTTGATATGACCGGAAGTGTAGCTGAATGGATATGGGGTACTTATATTGATTATAATAATATTACAAACCATCTTGCTTTAGGAGTTCCATCTTACAATACGTATGATGAAGGAGGTTCTGTGCCTATTATCCCAGAAATTATGGGTGGTGAAGGACATAGTCGATTTGATAATGATAAGTACCCAGAGCGAGGTGAAATAAAACTCGGTTTTCGTATTGCACGAAATGTAGATTAGATAATGGCGGAAGAGAGGACTATGCAAACTCTGGTAAATGGGTAAAAGATGGTGTGGAATACGACAGCATTCCTGTAGTTGACAGTAATAAGGCCGTAGCAGGTACGTATACCGCAAAGTTAGCAGGGTAAATACGTTTACCGTTTTCGAAATATTCCCGTAGGCTTCGTCGCCCTCGTCGAACACTACGGCTTTTTAAATAGACTCTAAAAATCTGCGTACATCCTGCTCATCTGTGGCTAAAACATAACCAATCTTGGTGGCATACGCAACAATAGAAATCTGCGTAACCTGTGGATTTAAAACTGTGATAATCTTGGTAGTGTACACGAGAGTTATATAAAATTTAGAAAACCATTTAACAGAACGTCACGGTGAGAACACCGAACTTGTGCAGTCGGCACGCTCTTCCGACAAAGACACCCTTGTAGAGTGCATGCTCCACTAAAACATAGTCTTTATTTTTTGAATTACGGTGTCTAAAATATCCTCGGGAACAGCTTCAACAAATTGAAATTGTCTGTTATGAAGGTCAACGGCTTTTAACTGTTCGCAAAGTATGCAGCCAGTTGTTTTTGTTCTCTCGTCTAGCATTTCATGCAAGGGAAATGGACGCTTTGTATTGGTAATGGGGCACACTATGGTTAAGTTTGTTGCCTTATTGTAAATGTGGTTACTGACAACTAGGGCAGGTCGATAACCTGCTTGCTCGTGTCCAACTCTGGGGTCAAAGTTGAGTTTTATAATATCACCTTTTTTTACCAAATTTCAGCCCCTTCTGCTTCTCCCCAGTCAAACTCAGAAAACTCATACTCACCCTCGTAATCAGCAAATAATTCTTCAATAGTGAGGGGTGGGCATTTTTTTTCTTGCTTTTCTATAACGAGTTTTTCCTCTTTTTCATCTAAAGAGATTTTTACCACATCATTAGTTTTCCAGTGTAAGAGGTCTAAAATCTGTTTATTTAGTAATATACCGTTACTGTTTCCCCAAGACGTAATTTTGGCATTTGTAGCTGTCATAGTGTATACCCCTTACAATAAGTATAAACTTGTTTATACATTTTGTCAATTGTGAAATATGCCGTGTTCACGACCATCCTTTTGAGTGGGTAAAGAACACAAAAAAACCACCAACACTCAAAAAGTATTGGTGGTAACTGAAATAGGTTTTCGTATTTTGAGATAATTAATAATTATACATTAAAAACCTATTCTCCGATTCTTACTCTTTCCCAAATTGCATCGTATTTTGCAATGCCTTCGCCAACGTCTCCTGGAACTTGGTATGCAGAAACATCTTCTATTTCATACATTGGTGTAAGCGTAGTATATTTACCAGCTTCTTCGTTGATAACGGCAGGGAATCTAAAGTCATCTAAGAAAAGAGCATATACTTCAGGTCTATGAATAAAATTAATAAACTCTAAGGCTAAATCATAGTTTTTTGAACCTTTTAAGATACACATTGAATCAACATATAATGGAACACCTTCTTGCGGAATAAAATAGTCCACCGTATTCCAGTTTTCTTCAGGTATTTCTCCAAAAATGTTTTCTGCATATCCGTGGCTTACCCAAAAGTCGCCTGATGCAAAAGATTTACCAAAACCTTCTGCATCAAATTTAACTAAATTTGGCGCCCATTGGTTTTTCAAAACTTCTTCAGCTTGCGCTAACTCAGCATCATTTGTTGTGTTTACAGAATAGCCAAGGTAGAGTAGGGCTCCGCTCATTACTTCTCTCATGTCATCGAGCATAGACATTCTGTCTTTTAAATCTTCACGTGCAAAAATATCCCAGCTTCTATCATAGCCAGAAAGTTTATCTTTGTTAACCGCAATGCCTGAGATAGTCATACCATATGGTACTGCATACTTCATGTCTGAGTCATAGTCAAGTTTTTCAAGGATAATTGGGTTTACATATTTTGAATTAGGAATCTTAGAAGCATCTAATTCTTCAAGCATGCCTTGATTCATCATAATTGAAGCATAATCTTGTGATGGAAACACAATGTCATACCCCGTAGCACCAGCTTTTATTTTGGTGTACATTTCTTCGTTTGATGCATAGTTATCAATTTTCACTTCTACACCGAACTCTTCTTCAAATTGTTCGATTACAGCATCTGGTGTGTAATATGTCCAGTTAAAAAGATACAAGGTGTTTTCATCTTGTCCTGAACATCCCATTGTTAAGAGCACTGCAATAATTGCAATAGCTGTTCCACAAAACATTTTTTTCATGTTAGTGTACCCCTTAATTGTATCAGCCTTTGTGATACTTACAAAATGAGAGTATTACATCGTAGTTTACAAGCAACGCACAGTAAAACTACAAGCGATAAAATAGTATATTTTATCAACTCTCCATCAAAATATTTTTAGCACTTTTTTAGTGCAATTTTGCATACTAATATAAGCTCTTTTGCTTTTTACTTGGATGCGGCAAAGCTTTTTAAAAATTTTCGCAAGGTAAATGCTATTGCAACAGTTGCAAAAATCATAACACACGATAACGCGTTAATGACAGGAGAAACTCCAAATCTTATCATCGAATACACATACAATGGTAGCGTTGTAGATCCTGGCCCTGAAACAAAGAAGGTGATTACAAAATCTTCTAATGAAAGTGTAACTGCCATTAAAAAAGCTGAAATTATTGCTGGCATAATGGCCGGAATAATTACTTTTAGCATTGCTTGTTTCGATGTAGCGCCAAGGTCATGGGCAGCTTCTACTATAGAATAATCAAATTCATCGATACGGGCAAGAATAATTAAAAACACAAATGGTAGGCAGAATGTTGTATGTGCAATAAAAATTGTTGTTAAACCCAATGGAAGCTTAATCCCTGCAAAGAATATAAGCATACTTACACCAATGATAACTTCAGGCAAAACCATTGGTAAAAAATTTAATGTTTGAATATATGATTTACCTCTAAACTTGAACCAACGTACACCCACGGCAGCAAGGGTTCCTAAAACGGTAGAGACTGCTCCTGAAGCTAGCGCCACAATAATACTGTTTTGAAATGAGCTCCATAAATCATCTGAATCAAAAATAAGGGCCTTATACCATATTAAAGAAAAGTTGGTAAAATCGCCACCTTTTGTTTCGTTAAACGAATAAATTATTGTTACAAAAAGAGGCAAGAACAAAAATAATAACGTAAACATGAGAACAAAAAATGAAAAAGAAAATTTACTCTTTTGTTTTTTGAAAGCCCTTTTTGCATGTCGTGCTGGCTCAGATGGGTGCGTATTTTTTTCGTTTGGTGTCATTACGCTTGAGAGAGATATTTGACCTTTCATTCTTCTTCTCCCTTGCTTGTAGAAACCTTCAACTGAGCTTCTTTTTTTCCTGCAAACATAACCCATAGTACGCCAGCTGTACTTAATACAGTAATAACAAGTGAAAAGGCGGCGGCTAAAGGCCAGTTTCGTGTTTTGTTTACTTGGTCAACTATAATGTTACCTATCATGTATGAGTCCTTTCCACCAACCAAAAGTGGCACCGTATAGGACCCAAAAATAGGGATAAATGTAAAAATAATTGCTGTTGTTATGCCACTTTTTACATTTGGTAGTAAAACCTTTGAAATTGAGCTTATTTTTGTTGCTCCTAAATCTCTGGCTGCTTCTAGAAGTGAAAAGTCAAATCGGTCAATGGCAGTAAAAATAGGAAGTATTGCATAGGGCAAAAACATATATACAGAAACAGTCACAACTGCACCTGAATTATACAGTAACTTAAAATGTTCTTGTGTTATTCCTAAAGCAATGAATAATGAGTTTAATACGCCATCGTTTCCAAGGATAGACATCCAAGCAAAGATCCTAATAAGCGAGTTTGTCCAAAACGGCACAATTATAAGAATTAAGAATATTGTTTGGTATTTGCTTTTTGCAATTGCATATCCACAGGGAAACGCTAATAGAATGGTAACTATGGTTGATAGAGTAGAAATAAAAACGGTTCGAATAAAAACCATACCATACGCAGGGTTCATCATTTGTTCAAATGCTTTTAAGGTAAATATATATTCTACGCCGCCATAAAGACCTTTTGTTAAAAAGCTATAAAGAATAATGATTGCAAGAGGAGCTAGAAAAAATATGGTAAACCATATTCCCATAGGCCATGCATAAATGGGACCCATGTTTATGCGATTATGTCCTCTGTTTGAGTGTGCTACGCTCATTGGTCTATGTCCTCAACTATGTAGCCATCATCGGCATGCCATGAAATATATACTTCATCCTTCCATTCTATTTCTAGCCCATCATCAAGGTAGTTTGAGTGTTGTTTAAATACTTTTATGAGTGTGCCATTTTCGAGCTGCACGTAAAATTTTGATTGGAAGCCAGAGTATACAGGTTCTTCTACCATTCCCTTAAAAATGTTTAAATTCTTTTTTGCTGTTGGCGCCTCGTGTGAAATACGCACTTTTTCTGGTCGAACGGTAAAGCACACACGCTGTCCAATTTCGGTTTCTTCATAATCAGTTACCTTAATGGGAATGCCAAGCTCTGGAATATTAAGCGTACACATATATTCGTTTTCTCTGTCTTCTAATGGCCATTCCTTACATTCTTCTACGGTTGCATCAAAAATATTTGTTTCACCTATAAATTGGGCTACAAATTCCGTAGCTGGCTGCTCATAAATTTCAAAGGGGGTTCCAATTTGCAATACTTTTCCCTTGTTCATTACTGCAATTCGGTCTGATACCGAAAGGGCTTCTGATTGATCATGTGTAACATAAATAAAGGTAACGCCAACCTTTTCATGTATATTGTCTAGCTCAACTAAAAGATTTGAGCGTAGTTTTGCATCAAGCGCTGAAAGGGGTTCGTCTAATAGGAGCACACTTGGCTCGCTTATTAAGGCTCTTGCAATAGCTACGCGCTGCTTTTGTCCACCTGAAAGTTGGTTCGGTTTTTTATGTATATGAGCGTTAAGTTGAACAAGATGAAGATATTCATTTACCTTGCTCTCTATTTCGTCTTTTGGAAGTTTTTTTAATTTTAAAGGAAATGCAACATTGTCAAATACTGACAGATGTGGAAACAGGGCATAGTTTTGAAAAATTGTATTGGAATGCCTTTTGTTTGGCGGTAAAGGTATAATATCTTGATTATCAAACAATACAACGCCATCATCGGGAAATTCAAAACCCGCAATTATTCTAAGTAGGGTTGTTTTTCCACAGCCTGATGGTCCTAAAAGCGAAAAAAACTCGCCTTTTTTAATTTCAATGCTCACATCATCAAGAGCACAAAATGTTCCAAAATTTTTGGAAACGTTTTTAATCGATACTGTACTACCTTTCAATTCTTTTCAATTTCCCCCATAGCCGCAAAATACGGCATTCTAAATTAAGATTTTGTAATAACACAATGCATGAAAATAGTGGTATTGTCAAGAGGAATAGGGGGAATTTTATTAATAATTCCTAGTTGCGAATGTGGCGAGAAGATCAGGTGGGAAATGTAACTGCAGATTTGTATGGGGTAAAATATATGGGTAGGGATTAAAGTGAACTTAGCTGATTACGCAGATTTTTTTATAGTATAAAAATCTTTAGGTTACTAATTACTATCCAAGAATCTATTATACACAAAGGCATAATGGATTTTAGTGTTGATAATATAAAGAGTTTTACATTGAATCTTTATACCTTATTCGGTAGAAATCGTATTAATCTGCGTAATCTGAGGATAAACACCTATGCTAGTTCCCCATGAATTTTTGCCAACTCTTCAGGGATTGCAATGTTTTGTGGGCAATGTGTAACACACTTTCCACATGATACACACTTGTCAGCACTTAGTCCTTTGGTTTTGAGTCTGGTGTACTCAGCAGAATGTACTAAGCCTGCACTGTCTTTGCCACTCTCTAAGATTCCATTCATGGCGAGCCTGTTGTATTCTCTAAAAATTACAGGAATGGATACCTTTGTTGGACATGGAATACAGTAGGAGCAACCAGTACAAGGAATTTTCATAGCTCCTTTAAACCACTCACATGCCGTTTCTAAAACTTTCAGTTGGCTCGACGGAAGAGAGTTTGCTTTTCCACTACTGGCTATGGCACAATTACCGATAACTTGATCCATTGCTCCCATTCCTGAAAGGGCTGTAATAATATTTTGATTATTCCAAACAAAGCGCAGCCCCCATTCAAATGGCATTCTAGGCTTTTCTGCAGTAGCGAAAATATCAATAATGGGTTTTGGAACATTTGCAAGTAAGCCACCTCGAAGAGGTTCCATTGCAATAGCTGCAATTTCATGCTTCGCAGCATATTCTAATCCTTTGACCCCTGCTTGATAGTTTTCGTCTAAGTAATTAAATTGTATTTGGCAAAACTCCCATCCCGCATACTCATCTATTATAGCTTGGAATGTTTCGTACTCATGGTGAAACGAAAAACCAATATGCTTAATTTTTCCTTCTCTTTTTTTAGTTTCAAGAAATTGCATAGCCTTTAATTTTTTAGAAAGTTCCCATGTTTTGTCACTTAATGCATGTAATAGATAAAAATCGATATAATCGGTTCCGAGGCGCTCCAATTGCTCGTTAAAAAATCGCTCTAAATCTGCTTCTTCTTTTACCATCCACATGGGCATTTTGTCAGCTATATATACTTTTTCTCTTATTCCAAGTTCTTTTAAGATGCGACCGAGAACAACTTCACTTTTTCCTTCATGGTATATGTAAGCTGTATCATAATAGTTTACACCCTGATCATAAGCTTCTTTTATCAAAGCCTTAGTTGCCTCAATGTCAATATTGGAAGGCTCATTTGCCTTTCCAAGATCAGTATCAATCGAGCTCAATGGAAGCCGCATAGTACCAAAACCTAAGATTGAAATTTCTTTGTTTTGGATTTTTGGAAATACTCTGTACTGCATTTTTTTACTCCTTAAGTATATTTTTTGTCTTTATCCACAGATTACACAGATTACGCAGATTTTATCTTTTGAATTTTTCGACATCTTTAATATAATCTTAAATCCTCACACACCACAAAATTATAAATATTTCTATCTTTATTATGGTTGATGTAAAGGGTTTCTCATACACAAGAGTTGAAATCCCATTAATTCTTGCGAAATCTATGGTTTAAAATGCTTCTTTGCTTTACCCTCACAATTAGTAATTCGTATCTAGTAACTAGAAATTATTAATAACCATATATACTATTGTACCACCAAATA
>CAYJPS010000020.1:0-1383 GCA_964372135.1 uncultured Treponemataceae bacterium
GAATAGGTTCTACTAAAAGGAAAATCAGAATAGAGAACTCTTTTTTCTCTTTCTTCGGTTTTTACAACAAAGCCAACTAAGTCTACAATACCCTCTTCAGCAGCATCAATTAAACTACCTTCAATGGGCACATATTCAAACTGTATATCGCTCATTTCTTCCATTTTTTCAAATAATTCGTATCCATACCCTTTATCATTACGGTAATTAATATCAACTATAAAATCATTAAGAGTTTCTGAATATCCAACGGTAATAATATTGTCTTGATCCCTTGCATATATTGTTGTTATTACGAACATTGCAATACATACATACAAGATGAGAGTTACAATATTTTTTTTCTTTATTGAGCCTTGTTCACCATTTACACTGTCTACACATACAAACACATGCTTTAATTTTTTTTGAAAGGTTAAAATCATAGAATACCCCCTTATAGGCTAACGTCTACTATAACTACCTTTTTCATTTTGTTGTCTCCTACTCTTACGAAACAATTTCAAAACTACTCTTTGAATAATCAGTTGTTTTAAACTCATATGTTTTTTTATGTAATAATAAACCTATAAATACTTCTTTATCAACTGGACGTTCAAAATAGTAACCTTGTGCGTAGTCGCAATCTATATCTCTTAACCATTTTGCTTGAGCAAGAGTTTCAACTCCTTCAGCTACGACTTTCATATTTAAGTGCTTTGCCATTGCTATGACATCAGCTACAACTATATTAGTTTTACCGTATGAATCTTTTACATCAAAAAAGGCTTTATCAAGTTTAAGTACATCGGCTTCAATGGCACTCAGTCTATTTAATGACGAAACACCTGCGCCAAAGTCATCTAAAGAGATAAAAAGTCCCATGCGCTTTAATTCTTTAATTTTTGTAATAAACTTACTCTCATCTGATAGTATTGCGCTTTCAGTTACTTCAAGTTCTATTTCGTCTGTTTTTACCCCATGGTGGAACAATATGTCTTTTATACGAACTGCGATATTATCATCCAAAATAGAATGTGCTGAAAGATTTACCGATATACGAGGAATTTCCATTCTCCTGCAATTTGTACCAATACATTTACATACTTCTTCAAGAACATACATATCTAGTTGAAAAATAAATCCATTTTCTTCAAATACTGGAATAAATGAGTCGGGGAATATTTGATCTTTACCTTTAGGTCTCCAGCGAACAAGCGCTTCTGCACCACCAATCTTTAATGTTTTAAAATCTATTTTTGGTTGATACACTACAACAAATTCTTTATCTTTAAGAGCTTGTTCCATTTTTAAAGTAACATCAATTTTATTTTCAAACATTTTTTTCATTTTATCGTCAAATGTTACAAAAGTTGTATGATGTTTTTTCTTTCCAAGGCTCCT
>CAYJPS010000020.1:1483-2917 GCA_964372135.1 uncultured Treponemataceae bacterium
TTTATTACTTCATCTCCTTTTTCCATGCTATAATGCATGTTTATTGTTTTAAACATATCCATATCTAATGAAATTAGTTCATATTCATTTGGCTTTGCATTACGAAGAACAGACTCAACGGTTTCTTTAAATTTATGAACCGACAAAAAACCAGTTAATGAATCTGTATTATAAGCTTTTGTAAGTGCCGCTCTTTTCTTTTCTTGTTGCCTATACGCATAGAAAGCAAAAGAACAAATAAGCGCAGCAATTATTATTGCATAATAATACCAATGGGCTTGAAAGTAGTCTAAGAAAGTTTCTTCTGGATAAAAGTTATGACTTTTTTCGTTTATAATACCACCATAGCGAGCATCACTAACGGTGTCTAGCATTACATTAAAGATTGGAACATAGGTTGAAGAAATATTTTTTGATATTAATAATTTCATTGGTACAGAAGAATCAGTTTCTGATACTATGCTATCTACTGTGTCCAAGTATAGTTGCCCATAAGTAGCTCCACCATTTGTTGATAAAATAAGATCTACTTCGCCAGAGTCAAACGCATCAAGCATTTCATGCCAGTCATTATAGAGAATAATTTCTAAATGAGGTACACTTTCTGAAAAAATATCATAGTCTTGAAAAAGATACGAAAGAGTTCCAAGTTTTTTTGAATTATATAAGATATCAGTAATTGTTTTACTTTCCTTATACACTTCTAAGTTTACTTGAGCATACATTGGTAGTGTGTAATACGTTTCGGTGGTATCATACTTTTGAATTAGCTCTTCAGTTGAACCGTAAATTGTGAGCAGCATATCATAGTCATCATATGTAGAAAAGTCATCATAAATGCTGAAGGGATGATAATTAACATCAAAATCAAATTTTTCAGAAAGCATGTTAAGCATTTCTACCATAGCGCCATCAGGCATACCTTCAGCATTACTAAAAGAAATAGGATTATAATCTGTTATATAACCAACTTCAAGAGGTCGTTCTTGAAGTTTCGCAACTTCATTAGGTCCAAGAGAACGGTGGTTTATCTCAATTTCTTTAGTAAGATATTTTCCTTCTAGTTCCCAAAAGAAATTCCCTTCTGTAGTTACAAGATCATAAAAAATGCTGTCTATCTCATCCATCAATTCTTTATTTTCAGGGCTTGTAATTAAATATAAGCTATATACTCCAAGGTTCAATACATTATTTTTTTTCGCTGAGGTTTTGTCTTCAGAGTACGTTATAGAAAAATCTGTATCTAAGAACATGTAGTCAGTCATATTGCCATAAACATACTCTACAGAAATATCATTACGCTTACAATACTCATCTAATCTTACTTGCCCAATATTGCCTTTATATGTAGCTACTGTCTTCCCGTCAATACTCTTTGGGTCGTTATACAATATGCTATTATCATCACTCATAAGAGCTATATATGTTTTTCCA
>CAYJPS010000020.1:3017-25068 GCA_964372135.1 uncultured Treponemataceae bacterium
TAAAATTAGGAAAACATTTTACCACTATTTTATCTGATTCAATTGGAGACAGTTCAAGAAAGCGTTCAACTATTTTTTGAAGTTCAAGTTTATTATATGGTTTTGTTAGGTAGCCTATTGCATTTGTACCCCAAGCCTCTAAAGAATAATGAGAAAATGCTGTTGCAAATGCAAAGTAAAGTTTGTTCTTTGAGTGAGATATTAGTTTTGCAACACTTAAACCGTCAATACCCGGCATTTCAATATCTAAAAAGACTAAATCTACCGAATTACTTTGCAAATAATTTAGAAACTCTTGTCCATTTTTTAGCTCTGCAACAACCTCAAGTTCTTTATACTTTTTTAGTTGTAATGAAAGCATATTGCGTGCGCTTTTCATATCATCAACTATAACTACTTTTTTCATTTTATTGTCTCCTACTCTAATGAAAAACTAATGGTAATTTTTGTACCTTTGTTTTTGATACTATCAATTTCAATTGTTGCACCCATTAAGTGCCGTAGCCTAAACAAAACGTTACCTGTAGATGTGTTTAAACTATTGTGTTCTATTTTTTTTGAATCAAACCCAATGCCATCATCAGCAATTGTTATTACAACGTAATTATCAACACCATCTGTTGTAAGTTTTACACAACCTGGTTCTACGCATTTTCGTATTCCATGTTTTACGGCATTTTCAATTAGCGGTTGTAATGTAAATGGAGGAATACTAAAATTAGTAACGTTTAATTCTTCCTCATAGGTAATGTCATCTCCGTAGCATATTTTTTGAACATCAATGTATTCTCTAATATAAGTAAGTTCTTTTGAAAACGGAATTAATTTTTCGTTACTGGGGGAGTCAAAACTACTTCTCAAATATTTTGAAAAAACTTCAATTGCGTCTACAGCTTCCATAGGGGAAGTATGACAAAGATCTTGAATTGAAAGCAGAGTATTATGTATAAGATGTGGCTTCATTTTTTGAGTAACAGTGTATACCCTAGAGAGTTCGAGTTTTCTTCGAATTCGCTTATACTCGCGACTTCGTTTTGCATTATGGCGAATAAATCGAATACTAACATAAAAAGAGAGTATAACTAATACACAACGAATAAAAAAAGCAATATTGGTAAAATCACCACTTAAAAAATTATCTATCTCAAAAAGTACTAGCACAGACATAATAATGAAAAAAGCTAAAAACTCTATTCCAACCTTTGTTTTATTAGATTTCAACTTCATAATGGTTAAAACGACAATAAGTAACATTCCAAAAACAAAATTAAAAATAAGCAGTTGAAAAGACTCAAATAAATGTACCACTTCAAATAATTGTAACAACAAACAAATAAATGTTAAACATGCACTTATACATGTAGCAATATGAAGAACTTTCTTTAATAAGCCATTGTAAAAATAACTTAGCATAAAAAAGAAACACTCAGGAACTAGAAAAAAAGATACTACATATATAAATCTATCAATATGCCTTGGTACAAGATAAAAATAAAGTCTTTGTGATTGCCCCAGGCTCCATAAACCTATAAAGATAAGTAAAAAACCAAGTGGCAATAAATAGGCGTTAGTTTTTTTTATTGTATTTAAACTAATTAAAATAATTGTGGTAAACCCACTAATTATTGCCAATATACTAATTGATGCAGAGGGAAGGCTTAGTGCTGTTATGTATTCAATTAATGTTGTAGTATCGCCAAATGCAATAAAGTTTTTGTAATCAAAAAAGTCATCATATGGTGTGTATAATTCAAATCGTAGTACAATATTTTTTGCATGTGGATCTATAGGTATAATATGCCACTGATTAGTTGCACTTTTACCCCATTTATCGCTAAATTTTTTTGTATATTCATACACAAGTTTACTTTCATCAAAATTACTTGTTATATATGCAAACATTTCTTGATGAACAGTTCTAATGGCAATAGCATCGTTTACTTTTATCTCAGGTGTAATAGGAAGCGTAATAATTGATGGCACATCTGAACTGGTAGTGGGTTGTAATTCATAATCTCTAATAATATCAAGCCTATTAGAAACGCTTTTATAATACTGAAATAGTAAAGCTGCCATAAAAAAAATACAGATTATAATAAGGGAAAAGATAATTACAGACATTTTTTTTTTAAGCACTGCCCACATAACACATACCTTAAAAGACAAATAAACTAGCAAACTATACCTATAGTATAACATGAGTCTTGTGATTTCGCAATGTAAATTTATAGAGGTTTTATTGCATAGTACAAAGAAACAAGTCTACCCATTTTTTAATAATTTCTTAATCCAGACTCAAAAAGTCCTGTTGCATTATTGGGAGCACTGGTTTCTAAGCTATACATCCTTTTACTAACCAATAAATTAATGAATGCTTGTTTTTCCATCGGCTTTTCAAAATAATAACCTTGTGCATAGTCACAATCTATTGATTTAAGCCACTTTGCTTGCTCAATAGTTTCAACGCCTTCTGCAACCACCAACATTTTTAGTTCTTTTGCCATTCGTATAACATCTGAAACAACAACATTCACCTTCTCTTCGCTGTCTTCAACGTCAAAAAAAGCCTTATCAAGTTTTAATATATCGGCTTCAATAGCAGCGAGCCTATTCAACGATGATACACCTGCTCCAAAGTCGTCAATAGAAATGAGGAAACCTAAGGACTTTATTTCGTGCACCTTGGAAATAAACTTTTCTTCATTTCCTATAATAGCACTTTCAGTTACTTCAAATTCAATTTCTTCTGGGGTTAATCCATATTTTAAATTAATATCTTGAATGCACGGAATTATTTCATCATGCAGTACCGATAAGGCTGATAAATTTACCGATATGCGAGGAATATCAATTCTCATATTATTTGTTACAACAAATTTACACACTTCCTCAAAGACATACATATCCAAATGGAAGATAAAACCATTCTCTTCAAACACTGGGATAAATGTGTCGGGATAAATTTGATCACCTTCTTTTGGTCTCCATCTAATTAAGGCTTCAGCGCCTCCTACCCTCAAAGTCTTAAAATCTATTTTTGGCTGATACACTACCACAAACTCATGAGCAAATAAGGCTTCTTCCATCCGAAGAGTAACTGAAATTTTATTTTCAAAATCTTTTCGCATTTTAGTATCAAATGTTATAAAAGTGTTTTCATGAATAGTCTTGCCTTGTACTCTCGCAGCATCTGCATAGCCTATAATAGCAGATACTTTTTCCTTGCTATTTTCAACAATAACATTTCCAAAAGACATTGTAAAATGAAACCTATCTCCAAGAATACTAGTAATATTTGGCAATAATTTTTCATAGCATATTTTTTCAAGTGTAAGGTTTTTATCTACCTTTCTAAATATATAAAACTGATCTGCTGTTTTTCGCGAAACATGCGATGTTGAATTGTCAAATAGCTCGCTTAATGTATTTCCAATAGTTCGTATTACTTCAGTGCCTTTTTGAGCACTATAATATAAGTTGATTGTTTTAAACATATCCACATCGAGTGATATAAGCTCATACTCGGTGTTTTTCGCATGATTTAATAACTCTATAACGGTATTTCTAAATCTATCTACTGTCATAAGACCAGTTAGAGCATCCGTGTTATATGCTGAAAGGAGCGCTTTTTGATGCTGTATCCTAAGAGTCCTAAAGAAAAGTATTATTATAAATATGAATATAACTATATAATACCAATGTTGAATAATAACGCGTGTGATAGGCGGCTGGAAGGCAAATGCTCCTGTTTTATTTATAAGAATTTCTTCATATCTTTCTTCAGAAAGATTGTCAAGCATTACATTAAAAATTGGTACATAATCTTCTGCAACATCGTTAGCAATACTGAAGTGAAACTGTAACTCAATATCTGTTGCAAATACTTGATTTTTGTTTTCTCCAAGATATGAACTTGCAAAATTTGTTCCATTTTCTGAAAAAATTGCCATATCAATGTCATTGTTTTTATATGCTTCTAGTAGAGACCTGAAGTTATCATAAAAAACAATCTCATTACTGTGAATATTTTCTAGTAGGCTATCATAATTTATATAAAAGTACTCCAATACCCCAATCCTAGGTGATTCAAGCAATACTTTGTCGATACTTGGATTTTCTCCAACTTTTTCTTTTGATACTATTGCAACCAACATCATTTCATAAAAAGACTCTGTGGGTCTAAAGTCTTCTGCAATAAGTGCATAATCGCCTAAGGAGGAAATTACAATATCACAATCGGCAGGCAAACTAGTTGGATCTGCATAAGAATACGGATAATATTCTACATCAAAGCCATATACAGCCGCAAGTTCCTCCATAACTCCAACTATTGCTCCTTCAGGCTCACCAGCTTCATCTTTAAAAGTAACTGGCTCATGATTTACATCATATGCAACTTTTATTGGTCTCGCTCGAAGTAGTTGTAGTTCATCATATCTCAAATTTCTATGGAAATAATGTGAGGTATCTTCATAATACTTATCTTCAAGTTCTGTAAAAAAGCCACTTTCTTCGATGATTATATCTTCTAAAATAGTATTTATTTTTTCCATTAAATCTTCATTGCCAATGCGTGACATGAGATAAGTATGCCGTTTTGAAAAATTTAAAACAGTTGTAAAGTTTCCATCTCCAATATATGATGAGTAGAGCATATAATAATCTGCTTCAACGTCCTTATAATTATAATAGTCGCCCATTATGTAATTCACGGATATATTATTTTCAGCTAAATAGGCATCCAACTCTTCATTTGCAGGATTAGTATAATACGTTGCAACTGTTTTTCCATCAATACTTTCTGGGTGATCATAGGGTATCATTACATCACCTTTTGCTACAAGACTTGTTTGCTCGACGTTAAATGGAGTGTCAAGGAATATATATTTTTGCGCAAAGGACTCTCTTTGATAGTAAAGACCTATAACATCAACTTCCCCATTATCTAAAGCCTCTAGTGTACTGCCTTCAATTGAAATAAACTCAAACCTTAAATCACTTGTTTCTTCAATTTTTTTTAAAATATCATAGCCATACCCTTTGCGGTCATAACTATTAATATCAGTTATTAAGCCATTTTGTGGATGGTAACCTATACGAATTACGTCTGTTATATCATTAGAATACAAGTATAGTGAAAAAAATAATACTAAGATGCAAAATAATCGAAATTTAAGCGTTTCCATATTAGATACCTAGTTTATAATTAATAAATGATAGTTTTTAAGCAAGTTTTCACTTATTAACGTAGAATACAAAGTTTTGTTAAAAATTAAATCATACTATTGTACATCCAAATATTTGTGCTGTCAACAATTATTTTAATTATTTTAATTTTTTTTACCATTTTTTTTACAATGTATTCTGTGCAATTTCAAAAAAAAGAGGCTGTCAAAAAAATTGACAGCCTCTTGTAGGTATTACAAAATATACTTCGACAAGTCTTGATTTTGTACAATATCCTTTAGTTTATCATTTACATAGTCAGTGGTAATTTCTACCGTCTCGCCTGCATGTTCATCCGCATCAAACGATAAATCTTCTAATATTGTTTCCATTATTGTATGAAGCCTACGAGCTCCTATGTTTTCTACGTGTGCATTTACTTCAGCTGCCAATGTACTCATTGTGTTTATAGCATCTTCAGTAAACTGTATTGTTACCCCTTCAGTTTCCAAAAGTTGTTTATATTGCGTTGTGAGAGCATTTTTAGGTTCCGTTAAGATTTTCTTAAAATCTTCTGCAGATAGAGAATCTAACTCTACACGCAGAGGAAAACGCCCCTGTAGTTCAGGAATTAAATCTGATGGCTTTGAAAGATTAAACGCTCCTGCAGCTATAAAAAGAATATGGGTAGTATCTACAGCCCCTTGTCGAGTATTCACCGTTGAGCCTTCTACTATAGGTAGGATATCTCTTTGGACACCCTCCCTTGATACTCCACCGTCGCGTCCATTATTTGAAACAGCAATTTTATCAATTTCATCAATAAAAATAATTCCCGATTGTTCAACTCTATCTTTTGCAATGTCTGCAATTTTATCAGGATCTATCATCCTATCTAAATGTTCTTCTGTTAAAATTTCTCTTGCTTCTGCAATGGTAACTTTTTTCTTTTTGCTTTTGGGACCACCCATCATAGAAAGTGCATCTTGTAAGGCTCCTCCTATATCAGGAGAACCAACTCCAACTACAAGTTCCATAGGAGCATTTGTTGGTTTTTTTTGAATTGTTACATCAACTTCTCTTTCTTCAAGTTTTCCTTCTTTAAGCATAGCACGAAACTTTTCACGAGTACTTGTATCTTGCGCTTCTTTTTCAGCTTTTTCAGCATCGCTCATGGTGTCTTTATTTCCTGCTTCTTTTTGATCAGGATTTGCAGAGCCACCAAAAATGTTCATCGGTAAAAAACCTGCAAAATTAGAATCTTTTTTACCGTCTTTATCATCTTTTTTTCTGCTTCCCGGAAGAAGTAGGTCAAGAATATCTTCTTCTACATATTTAGCAGCCTCTGCTTTAAGTTGTTCTTGCATTTCATCTTTAACCATCTTAAATCCAACGGTCATAAGATCTCGAACCATTGATTCTACGTCTCTTCCAACATAACCAACTTCTGTATACTTCGTAGCTTCAACTTTTATAAAAGGCGCCTTGCAAAGTTTAGCTAGACGACGTGCAATTTCTGTTTTACCAACCCCCGTTGGACCAATCATGAGTATATTTTTTGGAGCTATTTCATCCTTTACCTCGTCAGCAAGTGTTAAACGTCTTGTTCTATTTCGCAAGGCAACAGCAACAGACTTTTTTGCTTTTTTTTGACCGATGATATAGGTGTCTAATTCTTTTACTATTTGTTTTGGTGTTAAAGCATTTTTTAATGCATCAATCATGCTAATTCCTCCGAAGTAATAGTATCATTTGTATAAATGCAAATATCCCCTGCAATTTTTAAACTTTTTTGTGCTATTTCCAAGGCACTCAAATTGGATGATTCCATGTATGCAAGCGCTGCTGCATACGCATAGTTTCCACCAGAGCCTATTGCCAAGACATCATTCTCAGGTTCAATAACATCACCGGTTCCCGAAATAAGTAGAATTTTATCTTTATTTGCAACAAGTAATAACGCTTCTAAATTTCTTAAAGCCTTATCTGTTCGCCAAATTTTTGCAAGCTCTACTGCACTTCGGGTAATATCACCTGAGTATTCTTGGAGCTTCATTTCAAATTTATCAAATAAATTGAGTGCATCTGCTGTTGAGCCAGCAAAACCAGACAACACTTTTCCACCAAATGATGTTCGCAATTTTTTTGCATTGCCTTTCATGATGGTGTTTCCCATAGAAACTTGACCATCGGCAGCCATTGCAACTTTTCCATCTTTTCTCACCGCAATAACGGTCGTACTTCTTATTTTCTCTTTCACGTTGTTTCCTTTAGTAATGTATAATTTATAATGTACAATTTATAATTATAGATTGTATCCTTTAGCCTCCCGACGGGGGCAACAGAGGCTATATTATCTTACATCCCCATGTCTATACTCTCACAATTATTAATTATTAATTATTAATTATTAATTGTTAATTATCCCTATATCTTCACTCTCACAATTCCTAATTAGGCATTCGTAATTCGTAATTATCCATGTGGATGAGCTTGTTTATATAACTTCCGAAGTGACTCAGAGGTTACATGTGTATACCGCTGAGTTGTAGAAATACTTGAATGCCCAAGCATTTCTTGTACACTTCTTATATCTGCACCCTCTGAAATCATCGTAGTAGCAAAACTATGTCGAAAAACATGAGGATGGATATGCTTATTTGTGCCCTCCATAGAAGAATAACGGCTTATTATAAAGCGAATTCCCCTTGTACTGAGTTCTGTTCCCTTTTTATTAATAAAGAGCTTATTTGTACCCTTAAAAGCCACATCATCTTTTTTCATATCCAAAAGCTTTGCCTTTCTTTCAACAATATAATCTTCTAAAGCCCTCGTCGCTTCTTTTGAAAAAAACACGCGCCTATCTTTTTTGCCTTTTCCAGTAACAAGTGCTGAGTCTCCCTTTGCAGAAATATCAAACAAATGTATTCCAGCAATTTCAGAAACACGGCAACCCGATGAATATAGCATTTCAAACAAAGCTAAGTCTCTCGCTGCCCAAAGCAAATCTTTTTTTGAAGGCATTGTACACAATTCTTGCGCCTCTGAATCTGTCATATAATGAGGGACGCGAATAGGCTGTTTTACCGTCTTGAGCTCTAATGCAACGTTTTTATTAATATAATCAAATCTCGCCATATAGGCAAATAAATTGCGAACTGCAGCAATAAAGCGATTAATTGTTGCAGGTGATTTTTTTTCTTTAGTTAGTTGAGCAATGCACGAGCGTAAATTCTTAACAGTAATTTCTTCAATTTTCAGTGTGTCATCATGAAATATAATATCATTTTTCAAAAGCTCGACCATTTTAGTGAGATCTGCTTTATATGCTTCTACCGAATTATCTGATAAGCCTCTCACGCCCTGTTGATAAGCTAAAAACTCATCAATATAGGCTAACAATGCGTGATTTTGATTTTCTTTATTAGCTACTACATTGCTAACCATAGCCTTTATTCAACTTCCGTTTTTAGTGGAACATCCTCTTCTCCTGCAGTGTGCAAGTAATCACAATCAGGGTTAATACACGATTTATATGTTCCGCGTTTTTTATCATGCTTTTCAACCATAAAGTGATTACATTTTGGACAGTCAGCATTTATAGGTTTAAAATGGCTAATAAAATCACATTCAGGGTAATTTGTGCAGCCATAAAACTCTTTTCCCCTACCCTTTGTTTTTCGCGCAATGATTTCACCGCCACAATCAGGTTTTGGGCATTTTGCCAAAGGTACGGAGGTTGTATTAAAACATTCTGGGAATCCCGAGCATGCCAAGAAAAATCCAAAGCGTCCAAGTTTTTTTATCATTGGTTTTCCGCATTTGTCACAGATTTTATCGGTTGGTTCATCCATACTTCCTTTTTGGCTTTCTAGGGTTTCCATAACTTCTTCAACTTTATTGTGAAATGGAAAGTAAAAATCTGCCATAATTTTTGGCCATTCAACTTCATTTTCTTCCACCAAGTCTAGCTTTTGTTCAATTTCAACGGTAAAATTTTCGTTTATGACCTCAGGAAATGAATCTACTAAAAGGGTATTAATTATGCGACCTAATTGGGTTGGTACTAACTGTCTATTATTTCTTGTTACATAATAGCGGTCAAGAAGAACTGAGATAATTGGTGCATAGGTTGAAGGACGCCCAATACCCTTTTCTTCGAGCATTTTAACGATTGATGCATCGGTAAACCGAGGAGGCCCTTGTGTAAAGTGTTGTTCTGGGTGAAACTTTGTTGTATCAAGTTTTTCGCCCTCTTTAAGCGATGGCAGTGTTCCAGATGAATCTTCTTTTGATGACAAAAGTTTTATTACGTTATAAAAACCTTTTTCAACAACCTTGCTTGCTGAAATTCTAAACAAAGCATCTCCCGCTTTAATCTCAACGCTTGTCGTTCTACTTTTAGCATTGTTCATTTGACTTGATACAAATGATTCCCAAATTATGGTATAAAGTCGTTGTTGATCTCGAGTTAAGTATTCTTTCACATATTCAGGTGTATAGGTTACATAGGTTGGCCTAATCGCTTCGTGAGCGTCTTGTGCCTTTTTTCCCATAGAATATTCAATTGCATTTTCGGGTAAGTCTTTTGGGTATTTTTCAGAAATCCATTGTCTCACCTCTTCAAGTGCAGTTTGAGAAATACGGGTAGAGTCAGTACGCATATAAGTTATTAAACCAACTCGACTAGAACCAATAGCAACACCTTCATAGAGTTGTTGTGCAACTTGCATAGTTTTTCTCGAAGTAAAACCAAGCTTATTTGCGGCTGCTTGTTGTAATTTTGAAGTTGTAAACGGAGCCTTTGGCTTTACTGTTCTATCAGATGTTTTTATTTCTGTTACTTCGCACTCTGAAGTCTTTATTTCGTCAATTATACTTTGAACTTCTTTTTCATTAGTTAGCTCTGGTTTTTTACCCTTGTACTGAACAAGTTGCGCAGTAAAGGCAGTTTTTCCTTTTTTAAAGTCAGCATCTAAAGACCAATATTCAACGGGTAAAAACTCTTCTACTTCTTTTTCTCTTTCGCAAATGAGACGAAGAGCAACTGATTGTACTCGTCCTGCCGAAAGCCCATTTTTTACTTTTTTCCATAGCAGAGGAGACAGGTTATAACCGACCAAGCGGTCTAAAACGCGGCGAGCTTTTTGTGCATTTACCTTTGGCTCTTCAATTTCAGAGGGATTTTCAACAGCTTCTTTAATTGCAATCGGTGTTATTTCATTAAAAACTATGCGTTTAATAGTAGCATTAGTTTTAGCTTCAAGAGATCGTTTTAAGTGCCAAGCAATAGCTTCCCCTTCGCGGTCATTATCACTTGCTAGTAGTACTTCTGTTGATTTTTTTGCATCTTTTTGCAAGTCTTTTAATATCGGGGCTCTACCTCGAACGGTAATATATTCAGGTTGAAAGTTATCTTCGATATTTACTGCCATTCTTGACTTTGGTAAATCTATTAAGTGCCCCATTGAAGCCTTAACAGTATATCCTGGCCCAAGGTATTTTTCTATTGTCTTTGCTTTAGCAGGAGACTCAACTATTACAAGTGTTGATCGTTTTTGCTTTTTTTTCTTTGTTGTTGCCTTAGCTGTAGCTGCCATATTTTCTCCCATACTCCTACTTTTTTTAAGTTGACTTTTAACTATAATCTAAATAAAATAGTATTATGTAAAAGCTACAATAGTTCATTTATTTTGTCAAGTTTTTTTTACAGAAAAAACCCTTTCTTCTAAAAAACTCATTGAATTTATGAGAAAAAGTACCTCTTTTGCACTTTCAACCACAGTTGCGCCATCACGAACATAATCAATTGAGCATCTTTTCTTCTTTATATCATAACCAAAGAGGTCTACATCTTTTTCTCGATTTCCTGTTTGATTCTTACGTAATTGTGTTTTATAAAAGCATAGCTCTCTATTGTGTTCAATTGCAAAATCTGCTGTATATAACGCACCAGAGCCAGTAGGAGCTTCCATAACAAGCGTAACGCGACTGAGAGCAGATATGATACGATTGCGTTGTACAAATTGCCAGCTTTGTACAGGAGAGCCCATTTGGTACTCACTTACCAAGCATCCACCACTAGCTAAAATTGCACCTGCTAAACGTTTGTTACTCGATGGCGTAATCGTATCTACACTACTCCCCAACACAGCTATCGTTTTGCCTGCATGCATTTGCCCTTGTGTTAAAAGAGAACCTGTATGCGCATACGCATCTATGCCTAATGCAAGCCCGGATACCACAGTAATGCCTGCCATAGAAATATCCTTTGCAATATTTTTAGTTGCAGTTGCACACTCCATGGACGGTTTCCTTGTTCCAACAATCGCCACGCAGGGAGTGTCCAATATGGTACTATTGCCCCTATAAAATAGCGCATAAGGTGGGTCATAGATTTGCTTTAATAAATAGGGATACGCTGGTGAGTCATAAAAAATAACTTTTGCACCATACATGTTCATGAGCTTAAGTTCATTTTCTGATAATCTAAATATCGCAAGAGGATTCCAAATTTTTGTACGCTGCCTTCGTCCTACAAGCAAAGAAATGTCATCTAAACTTAAGGCTAGTAATTGAGATACGCTTTGTAGCCTTGATTCTAAAAGGCACTTTTCATCAAAGCGTAAAAAACTAAGCCTCGCTATACATAGGCGCAAGCGCAAAAGTTCATCATCTATATTGGCACAAATGTTTTCTGTTTGCATACTATAGTTATAGTATTTTATTGCAAAAAATCTCGGAAATTTTACATGTATTTTTAATTTTTATCTCTACGGGGAAAAAATTCTTTGTGATAATCGTGCAACATTTCATTATCAATATGAGTATAAATCTGTGTGGTAGAAAGGTCGGCATGTCCAAGTAATTCCTGAACACTTCTTAAATCGGCTCCTCCGTGCAATAAATGCGTAGCAAAGGAATGTCTGAGCGTGTGTACTTTAGCACTCACTCCACTCATAGTTTCGAGTTCTTGAAATCTTTTCCATACCCCTTTTCGTGAAATTGGCTTTCCTGCATAGTTCACAAAAAGTTCTGGCACGTTCTTTGTTCCAACCAATTTATAGCGCCCATCATCAAGCCAAGATTGAATGCACTCAGCAGCGATATCTCCAAATGGTACAACTCTTTCCTTATCGCCCTTTCCTCGTACCCAGAGTAGACGCTCTTTCAAGTGTACATTTTGCAAAAGAATTGAGCACACTTCGCTTATTCTAAGTCCTGATGAATACACTAACTCAAAAAGAGCTCTGTCTCTAAGTCCTAAGGGCGTACTAGTATCAATGGTATTTAAAAGCGCATCAACTTGTTCTACGCTCAAAACCCTCGGTAACGACCTCTTTGCCCTAGGTCGTTGCAGCAAAAGGGCAACATTTTCAGTCCAATATCCTTCGCGAAGCAAAAAATTTCCAAACGACCGTATTGCCGAAATATCTTTTGCTATTGTTTGTTCATCAAGAGATGCTCTATGACTATCCCCTGTTTTTCTCCAAACAAGGTAGTACATGAGATCTTGTGCAGTGAGATTATAATAGTGAATGTTCTTTTCTTGGCACCAACCAAGCAATATCTTTATTGCTCCTGCATATGTTTCAACACTTAAAGCACCTTTGCGTTCAACAGAAAGCAAATCGTCTATATACAGAGAAAGAATTTTTTGCGGTATTGGTGCCGCTTGTTCCATGTTTTAATCTGAGTCCAAGCTTATTAGGTTACCACGTATGCAGGTAGGTACTTCTAAGCCTGATTTATCCTTAAACAAACTGTCATCAAATAATGGCTTGGTAGAACCTGATGGTCTAGACTCTGCCTTACTTGAACCTGCTTCTGCTGTTTTTTCAAAAGCAGAAAGTTGTGTAGGTAGCCTTTCTTGTGTGATCCCAGATGATGATACATTCTTGGTACCTTTTCCAAAGTTTTCCCATTGTTTAATTGTCAAAAAATTGCTGTCAATATCTTGGGCTCTACTTGAGTCTGGATGAAGAAGTTCTCCTTCTGAAATGCGCTGATTATCTTGCGGAAATTCTGTGGCAATAACTGTTACGGTAACATCCTCTCCAAGTTTTGGATCTATAGCTTGTCCATAAATAATTTTTACGTCGGGATCAGCCGTTTCTCGAATAGTATTTACTATTTCACTCGTTTCCATAATAGAAAGTGTAGCGCCACAAAGTATATATACCAATATGTTTTTAGCACCATCAATATGACAGTCTTCTAATAGCGGATTATTAATTGCTGCCGTTGCGGCATCTATTGCCCTATTCTCACCAGAACCTGTGCCAACACCTAGAATTGCATCTCCCTTGCCTTCCATAATTGTTTTAACATCAGCAAAGTCTATATTAACTACAGCAGGATTAGTAATAAGATCTGAAATACCTTGAACACCATTTCTTAATACATCATCGGCAACCAAAAAAGCTTCAGTTACGGGGGTTTTTTTATCTACAATAGACAAAAGATTTTGATTTGGAATAACAATGAGAGTATCAACTTGTGCGTGTAACTTTCGAATACCTTCTTCAGCCAAAGCCATTTTATGTTTGCCTTCAAAGTCAAAAGGTTTTGTAACTACACCTACGGTTAATGCACCTTGTTCTTTTGCAATCTTTGCAATAACGGGAGCCGCACCAGTACCTGTACCACCGCCCATGCCAGCAGTAACAAACACCATATTTGCGCCAGCTAAATATTCTGCAATAGTGTCAACATCTTCATTTGCCGCCTCTTCACCTACTTCTGGCTTTCCGCCAGCACCTAAACCTCCCGTTCGTTTTGAACCGAGTCCTATCTTTCCAGGTGCTTTAGATTCAGAGAGCGCTTGCAAATCTGTATTTGCAACAATAAACTCAACGTTTTTTATTCCTGTTTCGATCATACGATTAACAGCATTAGAACCACCACCACCAACACCAATTACTTTAATTACTGTTGGACTAGCTACGCTACCATCGTGTACTAAATTTAAATTTGACTGAGTATTTTCATTTGTAATTGAAAAATCCATCATGTTTTCCCACCCTCACATGTATGATTTTATAAAATGTAAAACGTACTATATTTTACTGTAATCTTGTTCCCCACACATATATACTATACTTTATACCAGTTTGCGTGTTTTTTCAATACTATATCATAAAAAAATACATTTTTTTTTATGATTTTAGAAAAATTCTTTAAACCAACGAACAATCTTCGCAAAAAAACTACCTTGGCCACTTCGATTACGAGAAGCATTCTCAGCTTTCCCTGACTTAGCTTTATCCGTGTTCGCTACTAGCAAACCTATAACGGTTGAAAATTCTGGTGTTCGATATGTATCTATAGGCCCACCATAGTTTCCAGGTTGAGCAATACGTACGTTGGTTGTTTTAAATTCTTTAATTGCAAGCTCAACAATACCTGGAAGCAATGCTCCTCCACCAGCTAATACAACAGACCCGCTCAATCTCTTGCTTTTAACTTGCTGTGGTAATTTTTTACGTATCATGCTAAATATTTCTACAACACGAGGTTGGATTATACCACATAGTTCAACTCGAGACATCTTTTGTGGAGAGTTTCCCCCAACACCTGGAATAAAAACATCCTCATCATCAGAGACTAAACCTTCCCAACAGCAACCAGATGTTTTCTTTATTTTTTCAGCGCTCTCAAAAGAAATACCACGCATAATCGATATATCATTTGTTACAATACTTCCACCAATTGGTATTGAAATTGCATACAAGGGTGTTCCCTCAGATAGAATTAATACATCAGTAGTACCTCCACCTAAATCAATAACAATTGATCCAAGCTCTTTTTCTTCTTCGCTAACTGATGCTTGTGCAGAAGCAAGTGTTTTTAAGAATACACCATCAACTTTATAACCTGCTCTATCTATACAATGAAAGATATTTTTCGTAGCCGTTCGTGAGGCTGTAATAATACACACCTCTGATTCAAGGCGAACGCCAAGCATATTCAATGGGTCTTTAACTACACCGTGACCATCAATCATGTAAAACCTTGGAATTACATGTAATATCTGCCTGTCTAAAGGAATATTTACCGCTTTTGATGCTTCAATAACTCTTGAAATGTCATCTGAATTTATTTCTCTATTTCCACCGTATTTTGCTGTTACGGCAACAAGACCTTTTGAAATAAGGCTTTCTATTTGTGCACTTCCAATTGATATTACACAAAAATCCACCTCTTGCCCTGCCATCATTTCGGCATCTTCTATTGCAGTTTTTATTGATTGCATTGTAGATTCTATATTGGCTATTTGACCATGCCGTAATCCTGTGGAAGGGGCACTGCCTATTCCTGTAATAAGCAAAGAACCATCATCGGTTACTTCTCCTATTACAGCACGAACATTGCTAGTACCAATATCAAGCCCAACTATTATTTCATTCAAAACCACATCCTCCCAATGTTTGCTATAAACCTACTTTATACGAAACGGTTCCGTAGCGCAAGTCCAATTCTGAAACAGATGGACTTACACTTTTGACTACATCAAGTGCTACCATCATATACTTTAATGCGTCTTCTGTAAAGTTTCTATCCACTAAAACACGTGTTTTTGTGTGAACTGGATAGATTACTAGTTCATAATTATCATATTCTTTTGGAGTAATGAAAATCTCTGATATTACCTGAAAGTAATTTGCATTTGATTTTTGAATTTCAGATACTTGCTTTAATAAGGGTGAGAACTTGCTGTCTAGACGCATACCTTCAAAAAAGGTATCAATATCAAAACCTGTTATAAGTGGTAGCGATTGAGGAACCTTTTCATTTGCTAAAGCGAACATAACACCATTTTCATCAATAAGGGCAGGAATAGTTCGTTCATTTACGTTTGCTAAGGTTAGTGCCACTGGTGTTCTTTCTTGTATTGACACCATGATTTTATTTGGAAAATGCTTTTGCACTGCAACACTTTCAATTGCACTATATGAAAGCAATCTACTTGCAGCTCTCGATGTATCAAAGCTAAGCCAATTCGTACCACATGTTTCTGCCAATGTTGAACTCAATTCGTTTGCATCTAGTATTTCAATTCCTGAAAATGAAACCGTGCAGGCTGTAGTATTGGGAATTATAATGAAGTAAGCTATGGCCTCAACTATTAATACAGCAAAAAGTGTAAATATGAGTATTTTTAATATCTTTAGCATACTTCTTTTTTGAGGTTTTGACACCTTTGCACTTTCGCTTGTACTTGCCGCGATATAATTATCTATCTCGCTCAAATAAGTTTGTTCACTCATAATCCCCACCTTTATTTTTCTTCTCATATCTTGAAACATTAATTAAAAATCCGCATAAACATAGCGTTAAAAACATTGATGACCCACCAGCGGAAAAGAACGGTAATGGAATCCCCGTTGCAGGAAAGGCTCCTGATACAACAGCACAGTTCATTCCAGATTGCATGACGATGATCAATGCACATCCAAATGCAACGATACTTCTAAACGCATCCTTGCATTGAAATGCAATTTGAAATGCTTTCCAAGCAAAAAAACCTAAAATTACCATATATAGAACTACGCCTATAAAGCCCATACCTTCGGCCCACCCAGCAAAAACAAAGTCCGCTTGTACTTCTGGTATGCCTTGCACTCTATCTACACCAGTCATTCCGTTTCCTAGAATCCCACCATCGCTAATTGCTTTTTTTGACATAGTAACTTGATAGTTAACACCATTTTTATCATACTCAGGGCTTAAAAATGCAATTAACCTGTTTACTCTATATTCTTTTGTAAAAATAAACAAAAAGCTTGCAGGTAGGGCAAATATTGCAAAAATTGCAAACCAATACAGTTTTATTCCAACAACAAAAAGTATGGCGAATCCTGTTATCAATAAAAACACAGCAGTCGAAAAGTCATTTTGTAAAAATACAATTATTACAAATGAAAAGACTCCAACTGCGCAGGGAAGAATAGTTGCCATGGCATCATTTAGCCTATCTTGCTTTTTATCAAGTAAGTTCGCAAGAAAAAATACAAGCGCTATTTTTGCAATTTCTGAAGGTTGAAAAGTAAGTCCTGCTGGTAAGGCAATCCACCTGCTTGCTCCATTTCGTTCAATCCCAATAACAGGAAGAAATGGAAGAATACAAAGTAAAAAAGTTCCAATGACGATGGCTGGTAATAGTTTTCGTATAAACGTCATGTCAATCCATGCACATAGTACTGCAAAAATGCTGCTAGCAGCAATATACACTAATTGGCGTTTTATAAAATACAAATCATCGTCAAACATTCGGTATGCATAGCTTGAAGATGAAACATATAGTGTTACTAGTCCTAAGCCTAGCAGCATTATAATTGCTATTATTAAAGTGTTATCTGGTTTTGAATTGCTTACAGGACGTTGTGCAGAAACTGAAAAATCTTTCATTACACTTCCTCCCTTTTATTGAACATATCCTTTATGATAGAGGTAGCTCGCTCTAATCTAATGCCCCGAGCTGCCTTAAGAAGTAAAATATCATTAGAATGTATTACTTTTTTGATATTTCCGCAAAGTTCTTTAATACTATCATCGTCAGTAGTGCCCATGCAAAACACTGTTTTATCATGCTCTTGTGTAATGCTTGAATACGCTTTATTAAGGTTTTCACCAACCAAGGCAATTACTTCAATAGGTGATTTTATTGCGCTTTCTACTACTTTTGCATGAAGGGCGCAACTTTGACTACCCAATTCAAGCATATCACCCAAAAAAGCAATTCTTTTACCATTCCAATTAAGGTTGCTTAAGAAGTCCAATGAAGCATTCATTGACTCAAAGCTGCCATTGTAACAATCTTGAATTATCGTAGGGCTACCTTCGATAATTTCACTTCTACCAAATAGTGGTTTTATTGATTCTAAACCTTTTTTTATATCACTCGATTCTAAGCCAAAATACTTCCCAATAGCAATTGCAGCTATTGCATTTTGTGCATTGTGTTTGCCTATAAGTGGAAAGTTTATTTTCATACCTTCATAGGTAATAGTACTTCCACTCAAACCAGTTAATTCAACAGTGTCAATTCCACTCGTTGAGTGCTCACCGTAAGCAGTTATTGTACCTTTTACATTTTTCTTTAAAAAGTCTGCAAACTGTTCATCTTCGTAGATAAAGCCTGTGCATGAGTCTGTAAAATTTGAAAAAATTTGTTTTTTTTCTTCAGCAATTGCGTGTTGTGTGCCGAGAATACCAATATGGGCAGTACCGATATTTGTAATAAGTGCAACGTCAGGAATAAAGACATCAGTGATTTCTTTTATCTCACCCATTCTATTAGTGCCCATTTCAAAAACACCAATTTCATGTTCTTCTGAGACAGTAAACATTGACAAGGGAAGACCAGTTTCGGAATTAAGATTCCCAACATTTGTAATTACAGAGTATTTTTGAGAAAGTACAGCGCCAATGCATTCCTTAGCAGTAGTTTTTCCGTTAGAACCAGTTATTGCAATTTTTTTAAGCAATGGAAACTTTTTAACATAGGCTGCTGCAGCTTGCTGTAATGCTCTAAGGGTATTTTCAACTACAACAAGTGTTATATTTTCATCTATCAGTTTATCATATACCGGTTTGAATTCGCTAATTGATGATTGTTGAATAAGAACTATTGTCGCGCCATTATTACACGCTGATTCTATATATTTATGACCATCTTGATTTTCTCCAACAAGAGGAACAAAGAGAGTGTGTGTTGTTACGTTTCTACTATCGGTTGCAACAGATGTAAAGCCAGTACTTTCACTAGAAGCAGACGCAGAACTACCTAGAAATGCTTCAGAGTATAATTGAGCACCTGTTGCCTTGAGTAGTTCATGCACTGTTAACAATAATTTTTCTCCCACCCTTTTTTTCACTCCACACCACTGGGGCTTCTCATTTCAACCCGTACTATTTCATCACTTGTAGCTTGATGCATGCCAAGTTCTTCAATTGCTATTTTTTCTATTCTTGCTGAACTTGACAATGTGCCAATTTCAGATATTAACTGTTTATTGCTATCTATTGCCTCGTTTTGAGATTTTTCCAAAGATCTAACCTCATTTTCAAGTCTTGTATACTTGTTAGATTGTATTGCTTCAACAGCAAAAAATGCAGGTATACACAAAGCCATTAGAATCATTAAAAAATATTGTAAGGCACTGTTCTTTTTCACTTCTTCCTCCTAATAGCTAACGCTGATTTTACAGCTTTTCAATTACTCTTAATTTCGCACTTCTTGAAGGCGAATTTTCTTTTATTTCTTGTTGTGTAGGCCCCACAGGTTTTCTGGTTAATACCTGTGCTTTTGGTTTTCCTTCACATATACATATCGGCTGTTGTGGAGGACAAGTACACTTTTTACCTAGGTACTGAAAGTATTTTTTTACGATACGATCTTCTAATGAATGGAATGTTATTACTCCCATTCTTCCTCCCACCTTTAATACACGAAATGCATCTTTTAAGACTGCCTCTACCCTTTCTAGTTCTCCGTTAACTGCAATACGTATTGCTTGAAACGTTTTTGTAGCTGGATGAATATTTCCATGCCTATAGTCAGAGGGAACTGCAGAGTATATACAGTCGGCGAGATCTCTTGCCGTTTGTATTTCGGACATTTTCCGCTTTTCCACAATTGCACGTGCAATTCTTCTGCTATATCGTTCTTCAGCGTACTGGAAAATAATATCAGCTAATTCATGTTCTTTGAGTGTATTAACCAAGTCTTGAGCACTCATGCCAGAGTACACACCTTTAAAATACGGACTATCTGAAAAGTCACCACTGTCTAGTCTCATATCCAAACTTTCATCCGTTCTAAAGGAAAAACCCCTTTTTGAGCTTTCATAATGATATACAGAAATACCCAAGTCAAAAAGAATTCTATCTGGCTTTTGAACATCACCAGGATAGTTAGCATAAAAGTCGTTAAACCACCCATTAAAAAATTGAATGCGATCTCCATAGCAAGAAAGGCGCTTTTTTGCTTTTTCTTGTATTGATTTATCTGCATCCAAACCAATAACTTTCACTTTTGCAAACCGCTGCAAAAATGCATTTGAGTGTCCCCCCTCACCCAAAGTTGAATCAATCAATAAGATATCATCGTCTGCCTTGATAGGTCCAAGGTACTCCAGCGTTTCATTAAGTAACACTGGTGTGTGAACTATTAGCAATTCACTTGAACCCTTATTTTTTGCTTCATGTATACTTTTTTCCATACAAAAAGCTCTTTATAAGTATAGTCCGCTTAAACCTTCAGAGGCTTTGCGAAACGACATTTCAGATTCTGCAATGTAAGCATCATAACGCCCAGCATCCCACAATTCCAAGTACTTATTTACACCCATAATTACACAGTCTTTTGATAGACCTGCATATTCTCTAAGCGATTGAGGTATAGACAACCTCCCACTTTTATCAAACTCAACATCTTGCGCAGGTCCAATAATACGACGCAAAACAAGACGTGAGTCTGGATTAAATGGAGACGCTTGCTCCATGAGTTTTGTGGAGAAATTCTTCCATTCCTCATGAGTGTATAACCACAAACACCCATCAATCCCTTGTGTAATCATAAGGGATGGTTGATCAAGCATGGCACGCAACTTTGCAGGGAAGGAAACCCTTCCTTTATCATCGAGCGTATTATTGTATAAACCGGTTAGCAAATCCATGCCACTTTTCTCCACAAGAACCCATTTTTTCCCACTTAATTACATTTTACACGAAAAATTTGTATTGTCAACGAAAAAAAGTAAAAAAAATTGAAAAAAATTCAAAAAGAGAAACATCTTTACAATTTGTGCAAACAAATGTATAGTATATTTATGATTAACACGTATAATGAATCAAGTTTGCATAAAGAGCTTAAAAATAGATACTGTAAAGAAAATAAAGGTAAAACTGAGCAGGAAATTGAATCGTACATTTGTGATATCGTCTGTGAAAATGGATCTTTAATTGAAATTCAAACAAAAAATCTCGGAAATTTGAATGGAAAAATTTTACAATTGCTTCAGAACTATGTTGTAACCTTAGTGTACCCTTTAGCGATTACTACCTACATTGAATATTATGATGAAAACAACATAGACAAAAAACCGATCTCGAGAAAAAAATCTCCCGCGAGTAACAATTTATATGACATGTTTGATGAGTTAATGGGATGCTTTCCAATACTACTACACAAGAATTTTAAACTTAAAGTTATAGAAGTAAGAGTCACTAAGGAAAGAATACGAACAAAAAGTAAAACACAATCGCTCAATAAAAAGAGACGCTACTTAAAGGATTGGTTATCACACGATACCACACTAGATGAAATAATCAAAACTCACACATTCAGCAAAAAAAGCGACTATATACGCCTGCTTCCAAGTGAACTTCCGCTACTTTTTACTGTTAATGACATTGTAGAGAAATCAAGTAAAAAAATTACAAAGGCACAAGCCTATAAGCTCGTTTGGACATTTAATAAAATGGGAATTATTGAGTTTGTTGGCAAAGAAGGAAGAAGTAAAGTGTATAGATTAATTCCAAATGCCTAATTGGCAAACTTGAATAAAAGAACCACAGATTAAAGGATTTATGGGATTTCTATTGGAAGGTGCTGTGTAATTTTTGACAAAGCGTAACGACTGATACATGCCAAAAATGTAAACATTTTTATTTTTAGTTGTTTTGGTGGTATTCGGAATAAAGATTCAATACTCAAAAATAAAAATCTGTGTAATCTGCGTAATCTGTGGATTCATAATGACCAGTTTGGTGGCAGATTAATTCGTGATTCCTAATGATGGCGGGTAAAACGGAGAAGATAGAAACCACAGATTAAAGGATTTATGGGATTTCTATTGGAAGGTGCTGTGTAATTTTT